>JANNYV010000206.1:0-3090 GCA_031410275.1 Bacteroidota bacterium | reverse complement strand
CCACCAATAGCCAGTGAATCATTGAGTATATTAATGGTACTTCTTGCACCTGTTGGTGATGCAATGGTTGATTGAATACCACCGGTTAAAAGCTTCATTCCCACTATGCTAACAGAAATGCCTGCACTTGCCGGTGTGATATTAATATTGCCGTCTATGATATAATAAGTGCCTTCTGTTGCAGATAAAATTTGCAAGCTTTTTGTAATGGTGATAGTGCCTTCTGTATACGCTGCAGTGCCGATTTGAGGTGTCACAATAATTCTGTCGTTCGGGCTCGCAGCGGTAATTGCGGCAGCCAATGATGCATAGGTTCCGCCGGCACCACCGGGAGCAACTATCAAATCAGTTGCTTTTGATTGATTGGTGATACATATTGCAGTTAGCAAACAAAAGACGCCAAGTATAATTGAATTTTTCATAATAATATTTTTTTGAAATTGTTTTAAAAAAGGATGCGTGAAATAAACTATTTATCGAAGCCTATTGCTTTTACATTAATTGTTGCATTCACCAATATTCGACGCGGAGCTGTTACAAGAATCACACGAGCCCTATCGCTGGCAGATATTGGGAAGAAATTATCTAAGGAGATTGAACCTCCATAACAACCCACATCATTTCTTGTCAGATTTAAATCGACATACGCTGAATCTGTTGTACCTCCGTTTATTGTATTTGATAATGCATTGGTATTTAATCCTTCACTATTCAAAGTCGTATTGGTGGCGGTAATATTTGTACCATCATTTGTAAACCCTGTAAAAGCATTTGCAACACTTGAGTAATTGTAATGAATACTAAAATTTCCACCGCTGGTAGCTAGTGCGTATTGATAAAGTCCACCTACAAATAAATTATTCATGATTTCTGTTTGCGAAGTTGCATTGGTTCCAACAGTATAGCCGTAATAAATGGTATACAGTTTATACACTGTATTGTTTGTAATGGTATTTGTACCTGCTAATGATGCCTTAGAAGTGGAAACATAAACACCAAAATTTACGCTGTTCCCCGGGTAACTAAGATTCATATAATTGTTTTGGATACTGAAAAATTGTGACGTTGAAGTCCATGTAATAGCGCCGGTATTTGAGGCTGAATAAAAATTAATTTTATTACCAATAATTTGTACTGTATCGGTTGGGTTATTGACAGAGGCATCAGTGTTTACAAGCACATTTGCATCTATTTTGTTTCCGAGTATTTTTCCAAAGCGGAAAACGACTCCACTTCCAATATAATTACTGGCACAAGTGAGGTTATAATTATCGTGGTTAAATGTAACGGCACCGCTAACTAATGAGTCATTCAGAATATTAATGGTACTGCGTGCACCCAATGGTGAGGCAATCGTTGATTGAATGCCACCGGTTAATAATCGCATACCTATTATAGTCACAGAAATTCCTGCACTTGAAGGAGCCACATTAATATTCCCATCAACAGAATAAAATGCGCCTTCGTTCGCAGATAATATCTGTAAACTTTTTGTGATGGTGAGGGTATTTTCAGAATAGGATGCACCATTTGCCTGAGGATAAACAATAATCCTGTCATTTGAATTTGCGGCTGCGATGGCCCCACTCAGTGTGGCATAGGCACCACCGGCACCTCCGGCAGCAACCACTAAATCAGTCGCCATTAATTGGTTTGAAAGGCAGATTGCAGTAAGCAAACAGAAGAGTTTTGATGTCAATGAATTTTTCATACAAATAGTTTTAAAGTGTTGTAAATGAGGATGTAAAGGTATGGTAATAAGAATGATAACCTATACCCTGCAATGGGTATATTTATTTAGTATGTATGAATTCGGCCATTGAGGAACTGCTCAAAAAACTAAAAAAAATGGAACTATATTGGAGCTGCATTGATGAAAAACTTTAGCCGTATCGTGCATATGAATTGACGAATGCGTGAGGGATTGTAATGAAAAGCCCCTGAGGCTTTGCGAAGGGCTTGTAATGGAAAGCCCGACCCTGAAGTAGGCCCGTTGACAAATTGTAAATTGTTTAATCAACGGAAATATTCTTTGTCAACGGGGCACTTCAGGGGCACGCCCAAATTATTTATTGATAGTAAGATTAAAAGGAATTAGATTGAATTCTCTTCATCATGTTCAGGCATTATTTCTTCTTCAACAACCGGTATGATAGTTTGTATAAAGTTAAAAATTTCATGGTTGAATTTTTCGCCTTCATCAAACAAAAATTGAATACCGATTCCTTGTATATAAATTGGCAAATGATGTTCAATAAATTTTTCCTGAATTAAAATCAATTTGGATGCATCCTTTTCTGTGGTGATAATTATTTTATTTTCGGATGAAATATTTTTAAAGGTTTCGGCAATATCTTCAGCATCATCAAAATTAAAATAATGATGATCTTTAAACGTAAGCGGATATATTTTTTTAAAGTCTTTACTTAATTTTTCAATCAACGGATCAGGATTTGCAATACCGCAAACTAAGAGTACCTCGGTGTCCTTGTTATATTGTGTGGTTGTTTGTGAAAGTGGATAGAGTGGCTTATACTGCAAGCAAGAAAAATAAATAGATTGATAAGACTCGGGATTTATTTCTGCGATGAGTTTATTTTTTTCGGTGATACTGAGGTTATCAGGGCATTTAGAGACCACAATAATTTGTGCACGTTTGGCGGCTTGCTTGCTTTCCCGTAATAAGCCAAATGGCATGATATGGTCTCGTGTATAGAGCCGGTGATAATCGGTCAATAAAATATTAGAGCCTGCTCTGACTGTTCTATGTTGGAATGCATCATCGAGCAAGATAACTTCGACATGCGGTTTTTTTTGCAACAGTTGAGGAATGGCCGTCATACGTTCTTCAGCCACACATACTTCAATTTGAGGATATTTTACTTTAAACTGATAAGGTTCATCACCAATATCTCTTGCATTGCTTTTTTCGTCAGCGATTCTGAAGCCTCGTGTATGGCGTTTATAACCTCGGCTTAATGTGGCTACTTTGTATGTGGATGTTAGGAGTTCAATTAAATATTCGATATGTGGGCTTTTGCCGGTACCACCTACTGTAATATTTCCAACGCAAATAACAGGCAAGGAAAA
>JANNYV010000205.1:0-3989 GCA_031410275.1 Bacteroidota bacterium | reverse complement strand
AAGGATCAATTATTTTACAGAGGTACAGATGACCGACTCTATGAAGCTACTAAAATTGCAGGAAATTGGAATGTAAGTCTAATTCCATTTAATACTATTCCTGACCTGTCGGCTGAACTGATCGATGGAGATTTGATTTTTAATCCCGGAAGTTTTAATTCTATTTTGTATAAAGGAAAAGACCATCGAATACAATTTTTCAATAAATCCGGTGACACTTGGAAAAAAGGTTTTATTGATGATGACCTTACTACTACTGAACATTTGATTTCACCTGATGAAGGATCAATGGACGTTCAGTATACAAATGGCAACATTTTTTATAAAGGTTTGGATAATACATTAAGAAGATTTTATTATACCTCTTCAAGCAATAAATGGAGTTCTTGCTTAATTCCCTATGACTACAATGGAAGCGTTATAGGTGCAGATAGAATAAAAGGTGATATTAAAATAGAACAAACGAGCGGCAATGTTTTCTATAAAGGGTTTGATGATCGAATTCAATTGTTTAGAAAAGATAGTGGAGGTCATTATCAACATGCTTGGCTCGATTCAAATACAGTAGATCAAAAAATTTCGGATGCTCCTGGGTCCATTGTTTTATATAATAGTGGGATTCTATATAAAGGAATAGATAATAAAATTCACCAAGTAGCATTTGAAAATGGTTTGGCGACACATTATTTACCTGCCTATTCCTACGGAAATTGCAATGGGTATGCGCAAGCCGATTATGTGAAAGGCAATCTTGCATTTGATTCTAATGGGAATAAACTATATTATATTGGGTTTGACGGGAGGGTACAATGTTTACAAAAAGCAGGCCCCATTAACTGGGTTCATTCTTGGATTGATGATTATTGGAATTTATCTCGATGCGCTGCAATTGGAAATTCCAATGTTGAAGATGCAAAGAAGAAAGCATCTCTTTGCACACAAGTTATTGACGGCAAAATAATTTATGCAAACAGGAATTTTGATTTATCTTACTTCAAGTTAGAGACATGTGAAAATTTAAATCCTGCCTGCGAAAGGCCACTAAATAACCAATCAGAAAAATTACCAAGAAATAAACTAACAGTTTTTCCAAACCCATTTACAAACTGGATAACAATAAAATCAGAAAATATCATTGAACCAAATGCAACAATCACCATATGCGATATTTGCGGAAGGACCCTATTGAGTAGACCAGTTTTTTTACAAGATGAAATAATTGATTTATCAACACTTTATCAGGGAATTTATTTATTGTATCTAAAAAATGGCAAAGATATTTCCACTCAAAAGATAATTAAATGATAGCGTGTTAAAAACGACCAATTGTCTTATTATCATAAACAAAACTATTAATGATTAAATACAGTATTTTCGTCGCATGATATTTGCCATAGAAAAACTCAAAAATAGGCAGGAAATTATTGTTGTATTTAGTTGCATCCTTATTTTAATTCTCATTAAATTGCCCTATCTACATCTTCCTTTTTATTGGGATGAAGCGTGGTCATATGCTGTGGCAGTGAATGAAATGTACACCCATAAAATAACCTTGTTGCCTTCGCAGGTAAATCAGGAAATTTTCAGAGGGCATCCATTATTCTTTTATTTTTTGACGAGTCTCTTTGCGAAGATATCCGGCTTTAATCCTTTGTCTATGCATGTTTGGATGCTAGTATTGACTTGCGTCAGTAGCTTGTCATTTTATTTTATCATTAAAAATTTATACAATTCATCCATTGCATTATTGTCCCTTGTCTTCTTACTTTTTCAGGAATCATTTATTGTACAGTCTTCTTTTTTGCTTCCTGAAATACTCATTGCATTTTTAAGCGGCATTAGTTTTTATTATTATTTCAAACAATCTTTTTGGGCATATGTTTTGTTTGGAAGTTTGTTGGTCCTCACAAAAGAAAGCGGCATCGTGGCCATCATAGCAATTTGTATACATTGCTTTTGCGTCATCTTATATAAACAGGAATTTACGTTAGCGTCACTCAAACGATTGTTTATTTATTCGTTACCATTACTTGTTTTTTTCTTGTTCATTTGTTTGCAAAAATTAAAATGGGGATGGTTTCTATTTCCTGAACATACCGGTATGATGGACTTTTCATGGGCTTCTATCAAAGGAAAATTAGTAGCTTTTAAGGATTATGTATTCTTTCTAGAGAACAGATCTATTTATTCAGTTCTTTTTTTTATTTCTATTCCGTTACTAGTTGTGTTACGGAGAACCGCCTTCATGCAATTATTGAAAGATCAGCGCATGCTTTTATATTTTCTTTTCATTTTGTTGTATTGCAGTTTCTCAGCCGTAAATTTTTATACCGTTCGCTATTTACTTTCCCTAATGCCATTATTAGCCGTTCTTTCAGCCATTTCATTTCATACTCTTTTCAACTCAAAGGCGATTACATTTTATTTTTCGATAGCCACAGGTTTATTTTTTGCATTATCTTATTTCTATTTTCCTGCCAATTTTTTGGGCGATATATCCAAACATTATGTGCAATCAGTCAGTACACAAAAAGATGTATTCGATCATTTTATTTCGCAGCATCCACAAGAAACATTCGGTGCTGATTTTCTGACGGGTGTTAATATGCAACATCCCGAAACGGGTTACCTGCAAAAAAATAATGTGGTGAACGTAGTTCCTGTCGAAGAAGCTACATATATTATAACCACTTCAATAGAACCTATGGAAATTCAAATGAAGCAATGGCTTGCAGACTCGAGTATTCATTTGGTGTATGAAAACATAGACAACCCGGCTTGGTGCAGGGTGTATGAGAGGAGTAGATAGTTGATAGTTGAGTGTGAAAGTCGAATTTGTTACTGTAGTTTTTTCTGCCTGCTTTCCTGCACAATGCTGCACTCATAGAGCTTTGGTACAATATTCATTCTCGCGTAACAAAACGTAAAACTTCGGAAAATGTAAATAAATTAAATTGCGTCATTTGTTACTCGGCAGGATACCAATAAAAAATGAAGCACTTAATAAATAAATTTGGTATACCATCTATTCATTACTTTTGCCCTCATGCAATTCATAGGAAAAATTACCGGCATACATGGACTAAAAGGAGAGATTACGTTTAGCCATCAGTTAAAGAAAAATACAAAATTCACTCAATGGGATTGTCTGATGATAGAATTAAATCCCGGGAGTTTTATTCCTTTTTTTATTGAATCAATAAAAAGTATTGCAACAGATGAATGTATTTGTAAACTAGAGGAAATAAATAACAGAGATGAAGCAAAAATTATACTCAACAAATTTGTATACGCTTCGATCAACTATACAGTTGAAGCAAATGCCACAAATAATTTGCAACAATATCTTGGTTATATGGTGTATGATGGAGACGAAAAAATTGGAGAAATTATTGAAGCCATTGAAAATAAAATGAACAATATGTTTTTGGTAAATTATAATGGCAAGGAAGTAATGGTTCCTTCACAACACGATTTCATTGCATCGACAGACAGTAAAAAGAAAATCATTTATATGAATCTTCCTGAAGGCTTATTGGATTTGTAAATCGAAGACAACATGCGAATAGATATTATTACAGTATTGCCAGAATTGTTAGAAAGCCCTCTAAACCATTCTATCATGAAACGGGCAAAAGAACGCGGGTTGCTCGACATCGTATTGCATCAGTTACGCGACTATGCAATTAATAAACACGGGCAAGTCGATGATATGCAATATGGTGGTGGTGCGGGTATGGTGATTATGTGTGAGCCACTTGCCGCTTGCATCGAAAAATTAAAAGCCGAACGAGTCTATGATGAAATTATTTACCTCACACCAGATGGAAACACTTTTCATCAAAAAACGGCGAATGCACTTTCACTTAAAAATAATTTGATGATGCTATGCGGTCATTACAAAGGCATTGACCAACGCATTCGAGATTTGTATGTCACACTCGAAATTTCTATCGGTGATTATGTATTAAGCGGAGGTGAATTAGCCG
>JANNYV010000204.1:0-1589 GCA_031410275.1 Bacteroidota bacterium | reverse complement strand
GTGGTGTAAGAATGAGAAAGGTTCATTGAAATTGTTGCTGATACCATTGCCAAAATATAGGCTGTATTCACTCAGGTGCATTAAAGCGTCCTCGTTTTGATAAAGATATTGTTCCATAACTCTCACTTTATCGATTTGATGAACCGGCACCGGTGTACCGAGCGATGCAATATCGAGTAGCGGTTTGGATATAACATGTTTTAGTTCCAGTGTATCGAGATCAAATATCATAGTGCAACCGCCGTAAAGGTCAAATTGATTATCTGGCCGATCTGTCTCATCTGGAACGTAATGATTGACAGTACCATCGTCTTCTACGATCACACCACTTCTTTGTATCATTGAAAAAACGATTTGATTTACCTGATTACCATCCGGACCAACTCTTGAAACCGTCCTAAGATTTTGAATTTGAAAAGAAGGCCCAAGGGTGTCGTCTTTAAATTTTTTGCCGGAATTTTTTATTCCAATGTTTGACCAACCCTGGCTAAACATTAATCCTGTGAGTTGTTCGAATTCTATCGAATTGTCAAATTTCAAAAAGAGGCGGCTATGCAGCCCTAATATTTTGGATCTTTTGTTGTAGTCACTCCCGGCGATATACTCTTTTGAAATGTCGTATATTTTCTTACGGTCTGTTTCATAAATAACTTCACTTCTGAATTCTCTCAAAAACTTAACAAGTACCCTGAACAGATTCCTAGTATTATCAGTTACATTATTTCCCGATCTAAAGCCAAGGCTCTCAATACTAAATGTTTTTACGTCTTTAGGATAAATACCTCTTCGCCTGAAAGATTCTATGAAAGCAAGCCTGTAATCTCTTGAATCATCTGCAACCAGATCGGTATCCGCAGTGATAATTGCACGCAAATAACAGCCAAAAGTTAAATCGACGGGAGGACAATAATCCAAAGCCCGGATACACATATTCAATACGTGTGCTGCGGCTTTAGAAGCTTCTGTAGAAAGTCTATTCACCAAGTCAGGGTGTAGTTCACCTTGTGGAAGGATTCCTGTCCCTCCAGTTGCCAGGCGCAGTAGATCTTTGATTCTGCTTTTATAAATAATAATAAATGCCTCAAAAACTGCTGATACTAAAATACCACCCCTTTCATGGGGCTCCATAACATTTCCATACTCTTTACCGGTTGGTTCAATGGGAGCCCATACTTTTGTTTCCGGATCAACTTTTCCCAGTGCATCACGCAATGATCCGTATTTACCAATAGCACTTCCAAATTCCTGTGCAAGTTGACCGAGCATGTTTTGAGCGGCCAAGTCACCACGGGTTTTTGCAATCTGGTGTTTCAATACTTCCGGAAAAGTGAAGTGTTGGAACAATGCTACAATATCAGCGAATGCCTCATGAAAAGCCAGGACATCAGGGTTGGAAGCATTTGAATAAAATGGGTAAATACCATCTAGTATTGCGTGGGTAGTTTCATGAGCAACAATATCATGGCTTAAACATGTGAAGACATAAGAATTAGGCATGTGCATTGTATTGGTCGCCGGAGTGGATTCAAAGTATCCGAATAACAATGCCTTTTTTTGAGGGCTGTAATATGCATTAGCTTCTCTCATTG
>JANNYV010000203.1:0-2822 GCA_031410275.1 Bacteroidota bacterium | reverse complement strand
GTAAGTCATAAGTCATAAGTGGCAGAGTGCAAGTAAGCCGTTCGGAATCATACGATATGTGGCATCCGTTAGTTCTCATAACTCGTATCCCACATTGACTGGAACCCAATTTATTGTATATTTGATACAACATTATGCAATTACAAATACCACAACCCTGCAGTAAAGATTGGGATTTGATGATACCACAAGGTGATGGACGGTTTTGCAATTCATGTCAACATACTGTTGTCGATTTTTCGAATATGACAGATAATGAATTGCTTTCTTACCTTCAAAAGAATCCATTTACACATTGTGTTCATGTTCGGAATAATCAATTGAACAGAACGCTCACATGGAGCAAACAGGTCAGACAAAAGTTCTTGTTGGTAAAAGCAAAAATGGCCGCTATGCTCTTATTTTTATTGTCACCGAATGCTATTTTTTCTAAGGTAAGTAGCTCGCATACAATTCAAACTGAACAAGCACTTCAGACGGAGACAGATACCTCACTTGCAATAATGCTGAGTGGATTGATATTAAATCAGGAGGAGATTCCATTTAGCGGAGTCAAGGTTTTGTTTGATGATGTATTAGTTGCCACAACCAATAGTGATGGGAAGTTTTCATTTATTCCCGACACATCAGTGGCACAACATCGTATTCAATTTAAAGCGAAGGAAGGAAGGTTTGTGACAGAATCTTATCACAATCGGATGGGGAGCAGATATTTTGAAGTGAAGATAGATACTACATTTAGAATGTACGCCTCTGCCGGTATGCCGCTTAGACCCTTTATTGAAGACATCTATTCTGAATTCTTATTTTTAAAGAATAATACAAAACTAAATGCGGAGTCAGCAACGATCATCAATAATTTGTGCATAGCATTGCGGCGCAATCCCTTTGTGTCATTACATATTACCTTAACATATACAAAGGATAAAACAAAAGCCCTGGCACTTCAGCGAAAGGATATTCTTACGACAGCTTTCGTCGATAAAAATGGAATTGATATAGAACGTTTGAAATTTGAATTGCGTCAAGAGACAAAAATGAATGACAAGGTGATACTATCAAGTTCAGACAAATGAGGGATATTATTTGGATTCATCAATGTCGTAAGAAATAAAGTTGAGAGTCTCAATGCCGCCTATGTGAAGTAGCGTTAACGCTCTGGTTTTTTAAGGGTGCATCCCAAATTGTCACATGAATTCTTGGAACCACATAGGGCATAGCTTACATAGGCTTTCACATAGGTAATCTATGTGTATTATTTCTATGTGGACTATGTGTCTATTGTGGTTCAAGATAACATAGTCGTTTCACTCAATTGAAAAACGACAATTTGGGATGCATCTTTTTTAAGTACAACCGTTCTGAGGAAAGAAATTATTGTTTAGAATGCAAAAATTCCTTTGCACCTTTTCGTCCATTCTCTATCAGCATTTCTTTTTGCTTAGCACTCAATTTTTTTAGTAAAGGTGAAATATCTGCTGATGAAACGGAGATAGTTCGTGACCAGTCTTCGGGTGTCAATGGCTGACGGTTCAGGCTTTCTAGCATCAACACATAGGATGCCTTGACATAATTTCGAAACGAATTCACCTCATGCGATTCGAGTGCTCCGTTTTTTTTATCATTCTCTATTTGAGTATCTGTATCAATGCGAATACCAATTGTTTGCGGATTAGCAATTCTTATTTTATGATGTGTTGCATCGTTGTATGTACTGTCGAATATTGTTATCGGAAAATTTGCCATCATACCACCATCAATCATCAAATCAATATCATGCCGCTTGCCTGGTTTTTCAATTCGTCGGCCAATACTGTCAATATAAACTGCCTTAAAGAAAAGAGGAATAGACATCGAAATTCGTATGGCATCTTTTACTTTCATTGCAGGATAAGTTTCATATGAAAATACAATGACTTTTTGCTTGTTGAGGCAGGTGCCGGTGACATATAAATCTTTAAATCCTTTTGTATGCAACTCTTGAAATGTACAATCTGCATTTCCTGTTTTCGCTTCAATCAATTTTTCTAACCAATGTGTAAATTTTTGACCTTCATACCATCCGTATTTTTTGCACACTCGATGAAGCCCGCCGATAAAGAAAAATTTCCCGTCATTAAATTTTTTAAAATTGGTTTTGTAAATAACCGATTCAATTTCATTTGAATGATATCCAAGTGAAACCATCAGGGCTGTAATGGCGCCGGCAGAGGTGCCGCCCACTTTTTTTATGGAAGGAAGCAATTTATTTTTTTCCATTACTTCCAACACACCTGCATACGCAATGCCTCTAATGCCAGCACCTTCAAAGACAAGATTCGTATAAACTTTGGGCTGAGAACATAGATTTAATGAAGGAGTGAAGAACAAGAAGCACAACAAGATTGCGTTGAATGTGAGTGCCTTATTTCCTTTTAGTTTTTTTGTATCCAACATTAGCTTTTATAATTCGTCAATGACTTGATAGCGATGGTGATATGATCCCAACTATATTTTTTCTTTTCTTCTTTGATATTTTTTTCAAATATGCTTGTATCTAATTGGAAAAACTTGATAATTGCATCGGCAATGGCAATGGCATTTGGTTCGGCTACTAGTCCTATAGTTTCAGGTACCAACATAGGTAAGCCGCCTACATTTGTCACAATCATTGGCTTCTCGAAATGATAGGCGAGGGGAGTCACTCCACTTTGTGTTGCACTCTTGTAGGGTTGAATCACGCAATCCGAAGCACTTAGATAGTATTTCACTTCACTGTCTGCAATGAATTCATTTTTTAATAGAACATAGTCTTCAATCGCGTATTCTTTTATCAATTATTG
>JANNYV010000202.1:0-4078 GCA_031410275.1 Bacteroidota bacterium | reverse complement strand
TTTGAAACAAAATATGGCAAAGACATTCCTATTTGCACCGGAGAAATTAGTCCGTATTGGGAAGACGGAGCCTATTCGACCGCCGTTGAAGAAATGGGAACCCGCGCCTTAGTTTTAAAAACAATAGCTCTCGAAAAATTTGCGAAAGCGAAAAAATTGTATGAAGCGAATGAACATTTATTTTACCGTCTGCACCGGGATATTATTATGTTTCATGAACATACATGGGGTTCGTGGTGTAGTATTTCAGATCCAGAAATTCCGTTTACCACCGAACAATGGACTATCAAAAAACAGTTTCTCGATTCGGCAATCTATTATTACAATCAACTTACTTCAATGCTTTCTTTTGAATATCAGGCAGGGAAAATTAAGACAAGCTCGTTTCAAAAAAACATCACTGATATTGAAGTTGATGCACTACATGGTGGCTTGAAAAAAATTATGGTTGACGGGAAAAATATAGTATCTCAGAAAGCAGATTATAATTTCTTCGAAGTTGTATACTCACTTGGTATCAATCCTTCTCAACTAATTCGTACAAGAGATGTAAAAACCACCGTGATTGAAAATAGTACGGCCCGAAAAATTATACAAGTCAGTGCCACCATACCTTCTATGAAAGATCTCAGCGTCCTGTATACATTACATAAAAAAGAAGGTACGCTAAGTTGCGCTTGTTCATTTACCAAACAAAATGAAAAAAATAAAGAGTCACTTCATATGGCAATGCCCTTCGTATTTAACCATCCTGAAATTTTTTATGGGACTGAAAATCATATGCTTCATTATAGCCATGATCAGCTACCCGGCTCGAATAAAGAATTTGTTTGTGTAGAAGAAAAATTGGATGTACAATCAGAAAATTTGACGGCAAGTATACACTGCCCCAAACTTGCCATGATAGAAACAGGAAGTATGATAGACGAAAACAAAACGAATGGTGTGAAAGTTTGGAAGACATCAAATAACAATACCTCTAATTTGTTTTTGTATGTGTTGAATAATTATTGGCATACAAATTTCAAAGCTTATCAGGAAGGAAAAATTGAATTTGAAATTGAATTGAGTTTTGCAAGCAGCCTTGAAAATATCATAAAGAAATAAGAATATCAATGATCGATTATACTTACCACCTAGTCCTCATTTTTTGCTTTATAATATTGTTGTCGAGATAATGTCATTTCATGAATATCGCAAATTTATATCCTTGGTCGTATTATAAATTTCTCAAAACAGTAGCTTAGGCATACTATGAGCGTCGTTTTGATTTTCCGATTTTCTTTCGTGGTTCTTTTTTTGACTGGACTTCGTTTTTGTTTATATTTTTTTATGATGGATACGAATCCCATGTAGTTCATCAAGTGGGGTTTTACAAATGAAATCATGACTGTAAATGCGATTGGCATCATTTTCCGTGTGTAACATTGGTTTCAATAGAGCTATGAGTGCGCACCATATTTGTATCTCTATTTCATTTTCATAATCGCCAAGGAAATAATTTAATGGGAGGTTCTGAAGAACGAATTAATTTGCCAATGACACGCATAAATCTCAACAACTTCTATCGCCTTCAATTCTAAATTATTGGTCCAATACACAAAGGTGGCTTTATGCTTTTATGAATAGTAAGCAATCCGTCTTCGTTGTAATGTCTTCTTTACATCGACTCTTTCTATATTTACTTTATAATGTACTTCTATGATCTCATCTTTCAGGATATAGTAGAGATACCCATATACAAAAGGGTGGTTTGAGCCACCCTTTATTTAAATATTTCACGTACAATAATAATTCTTCATTACATATTTTCTACCCCTTAAGAACCTTATTCTTATAAACTATCGCATTCTCTTTCTTCAATACAATCCAATAAATTCCTTTTGAAAATCGTGATATATCAATATGAGTTTTTGTTTGGGTTGTCTTACTTCTGTATTTATAAACAACATCACCCAAAGGATTGAAGATTTCTATTTCATCAAATGAATTTAAATTATTAACCGCATTGATTTCAATAAATTGATTCGCAGGGTTTGGATACATGTTGAATGATGTAGCGACATCATCAATTGAATTCGCAGCTGAAGATGAATCCGTTATATTCAAATCATCTAAGGCCATGTCACTTTTTGAAGTAGTTCCTGTAATACCTCTGAACCGGAAGAAAACAGTTTTGCCAAGATAGGCGCTTACATCAACTGCCTTTGTTTTCCAAGTATTGCCGGCATCGCCCGATAAAGGTGTAATGATATCTGTATACCATTGCCCATCTGCAAATGCATCAAGATGTAAACTTCCCATATCAACGCCATACATATGATACCAGAAATTTAAATAAGGTTTCATTGTTGTTGTAAAACTAAAACATGGTGTTAGCAATAAGGCGGTATTATTAAAACAATAAGATGCTTCGGTATAAATATACATACCGGTTGCAGTACCAAGGGTATGGTCAACATCAGGGCCTGTGGTAGTGGTCAAAGTAGAGCCCTGATTGACCTTCCAATCAAATTGATCCATGACCAAATTTTGTTCGTTCACCATATTATTGAGTAAAGGGCAATCTGTATTATCACATGAATTAATAGTTGGGCAAACAGTATTCGATTCAAAATTTTCATTCCATGGTAAGGTTGCAATGGCACTATTTTTCAACAAAATAGTAGAAGAAAGTGTATCGTTTACAGCATATTGATCCCCCACTAAAGCAGTCCATATGTTCACTGTATTATTTCCAGCACTCAAGCCTGACAAAGGTGTTGTAAACGTATAGGTATACTGAGCTGCAGGTGCAATAGTACCTGTATAAATTTCATTCACAGGTGCTAATGAATTAACCTGATAAGAGACCGGTAAATTTGTAATGGGTGATGTGCCGTTATTTTGTATGGTGAGTACAACCGGAAAATTTGTAACTGGCGCACAATCTAACAAGGTCATATTACCCGGGTTGCTGCTAATAAAACTTTGCGCATCATTTTGTAAAATACAATTTGCAATACCGGGCAACTGTTGTACTGCATACGCTCTTCTACTGATTGCGTTGTTTGATATATTGAGTGCTTTCACACTGAACCAATGTTCATCAGCAACATTTAAACCGGTAAACTTATAAAATGTATTTATTGTCGTTGCAATGGAGTCCATATATTTCGCACCCAATTTAAATACCTGATACGAAGTGGCACCGGTGGTGGCAGACCAAGTGAACGTGATGGTATCGGGGCAAGCACTCGCTACCGCCAAATTGATCGGAACATTCATGATAGAAAAAGTAGCAGGAGACATGGATGATGGTATACCTCTCGTTACTCGTACTTTACAATTTCCGCTAAGTATATTGGGTACTGTCCAATCATAATAATTTTGTGTAGCCGGAAGTGATGAAACAATTGGTGTCCATGAGCTCCCATTGTCGATTGAATAATCAAGATTAAATCCAATTCCATTGCTGATTGCATCCCATCGTATGGTTTGTGATTCACCGGGATTAAATCCTTCTCCACCAATTGGGTAGGTCAATTCTAATTGATTGTCGGCAATAATTTCATACGAAATAAAATATTCCTGTGGCCCAAATGCTACGGCATATCCGGTCACATCAATAGTATAATTTCCCGGAACAGGATTGTCTATCGTTACTTGTTCAGCATTGTTTAAATGATCAACCATTCTTGTTGCATTTGCGTTCAAATTGGCAGCTACCGGCGTCGGGTCTAAAACCCATGGAAGAAAAACAGTTGAAGCCGGATCAGTCACAACAAGATCTAAGTCATTGACCAAGGCAACGGATGCAGAAACTGCAGCTTCATGGTCAATCCAATTCAACATAATTTTTACTCGTTGCGTATTTGAAGGTACATTTAAGGTAATTGTTTTGGTAACACTATTGGTAATTGAATCAACTGAATGCTGCGAATTCTCTACTAATTTTACAGCTCTTAATCCATTAATTCGACCATAACCATGTATAAAATCCGGGCCCGGATTACCGATATCATCACACGTATTCAATAAAATATTTTTGAGTAAACCCGTCCTCGTATCGTGCATTGCATAGCGGGCAAGATCCGAG
>JANNYV010000201.1:0-1638 GCA_031410275.1 Bacteroidota bacterium | reverse complement strand
TTATTTCTCATTCCTTATTTTCATTCCATCAATACTTACACTATTCTTTTCTGAAATATATTCCTTCAATCCTTCGGCACCTTTTTTTTCTGCCCAATCGAAATGAATAGTTCGTTCGTTTTTATATTCATACAATGGAATGCCATAGCCACAGGATGTTTGCACCAAATGAATAGTAGCGACTATAATTTGTCTTGTACTGGGATATAGTTGAAAATGACTGCTTAATTCATTCCATTCGGTATCACCGGGGAGTATGGTTTTTCCTTTTCCGTACAAGCGTAAAATATTTGGTACTTTATCGAAGGAACAAAACATAAATGTGATTCGACCATTCTCTGAGATATGCGCTGAGGTTTCATTGCCGCTTCCGATGATGTCCATATATGCGACACGTGTAGGTGAGATAACTTTAAATGAATCTAATCCTTTGGGCGAAATATTCAGATGCCCTTCAGCGCTTAAAGGGGCAGAGCCTACAAAGAATAAATGTTGCTGCGCAATAAAATCTTGATGATGTGCTAAAATTGTATCACTGAATTTGCCCATGCTTTTTTATTTTGAAATTAGTTTATCTAAGCTCCATCTACCCGGACCGGAAAGCAGTAAGAAAAAGAAAATGATAAAATAAAAGAATGCGGTATTTAATTCATAGCCATGTTCACCGGATGATACAATAGTGTATTTATCAATCACCGCAACTATATACCCCATACATATTAATAAAGGAAGTAAACAAAGCCTTGTACAAAGACCAGCGATTAAAAAAAGGCTGCAAAAAAATTCGGCAAAGACAGTTAGTCCTAGCGAAACGGTTCCACCTTTACCTAAAAAATTGACATCTTTCTCCCAATAATCGCTATGTGCCATTTCAGAAAAATGCATCAGTTTATGATAGCCGTAAAATGCCATGAGGATACCCACAGCAATACGAAGAAAAAATAGTCCGATGTCTAATGCATAGTTGTTATAATTGACTGAGAAAATTCGTTTCATATTTTTTAGTGGGTTAGTGGGTTAGTGGGTTAGTGCAGGAAAGCAAAATAACTCAATAACCTAATAACAATTAACTTAATTCCAGATTTTTTTTCAACGCTGCTAACGAATCAAAAAGGCTAGTCGTCTACATCATCAAACAAAACTATTTTTAATAAATAAAAACAAAATTATGAAAACAAAACTACTCTTATTCGCCATGTGTTTATTGGCGGCCTATAACATGAAAGCGCAATCGCCATGTAATGCCGGATTTACATACACGATTTCTCCAAGCGGTGTGGTTACATTTTACAGCACTTCAACAACTATTAACAGCGCCCAACTTTTTAGCTGGAATTTCGGAAACGGGACTACCGGTTATGGTACACAAGTTACCTGTGTGTATAACACTGTCGGTCCGTTTACAGCTTGTTTGATGGTTACGGACAGTTCATTCTTAACAGGCCCTTGCAGCGATTCATCTTGTCAAACACTCACCATTCCTTCAGGTAGCGGATGCAATGCTAACTTCTCTATCATACCTGATACTGCTGCAGGTCCGGGTAATTATATCGGATTTAATTGGAGCACAGGAAGCGGTCTTGCTTATACATGGGTATGGGGCGACGGAAGTGCAAATAGCTCAGGCGCCTATCCTTC
>JANNYV010000200.1:0-3444 GCA_031410275.1 Bacteroidota bacterium | reverse complement strand
TAAACCCCATTAGAGAATTTAAAAATAGCAGCGCCGTAATTAGAGGTCCGGAAAGTGATGTGTAAAATAGATTTGGAATAGAATCCTGCAGTCAAAGGAAAGAAAAAAGTAGAGACAGAAGAAGCAGAATCAAAACCAAAGACCAAAGCAAAACCGGTTGAAGAAACGATTGTTGAGAAAGTAGTTGAAACTCCAAAGGCAGATGAGCCGGAAGAAGTAGTACTGCATACTATCAAACGAAATGTGTTAGAAGGGCCTAAAATTTTAGGTAAAATAGAATTACCGGTTGCCTCTGACAGAGATCAGAAACCGGCCGAAAAACGGAAACGTAAACGGATTCCTATTGAAGGGAAAGGTGGACAACAAACTGGTCCGGCGAAACCCGGAGGTGCTCCAACACAGCGGCCTGGAGGCGATCAACGCCCTCCGTTCCAACGTTCAGGTCCGGGACAACAAGGTACAGGATTTAGGAGAGATAATAACCGGCCTGGTGGACGAGGTGCTTACCAAACACCGGAAGAAAAAGTTATTGATCAAAATGAAATTCAAGATAAAATAAAACAAACACTTGCCAAACTTGGAACCAATACTAGAGGTAAAAGTTTGAAAGCAAAATACCGTCGAAACAAGCGTGAAGAAATGGCTGAGAAAAGAGCCGCGTCCGATAATGATGGTGATCATAAATTACAAGTAACAGAATTTATTTCAGTGAGTGAGCTCGCAAGCCTTATGGACGTGAGCTTTGCAGAGGTGATTGGAAAATGTATGAGCCTTGGTATTATGGTCTCTATCAATCAACGTTTAGACGCCGAAGTAATCGAATTAGTGTCGAGTGAGTTTGGCTTCGAAGTAGAATTTATTAATCTTGAGCAAGAAGCTGAACAAGAAATTGAAATCGAGGATGATGCCGCAGATTTAAAACCACGTCCACCAATTGTTACCATTATGGGACATGTCGATCATGGTAAAACATCCTTACTCGATTATATCCGCAGTGCCAATGTGGTTGCAGGTGAAGCCGGTGGAATCACGCAACATATTGGTGCCTATGAGGTTACACTCGAAGGCGGAAAAGAAATTACATTCCTAGATACGCCGGGTCACGAAGCCTTTACGGCCATGCGTGCGCGTGGTGCGAAAATAACAGATATTGCCATTATTGTAGTGGCTGCCGATGATGCAATCATGCCACAAACCCGTGAGGCTATCAGTCATGCACAGGCAGCAGGTGTTCCCATGATTTTTGCAATTAATAAAATTGATAAAGACGGAGCACAACCCGAAAAAATTCGTGAGCAACTTTCTGCTATGAATATATTGGTAGAAGAATGGGGAGGTAAATTTCAGTCACAGGAAATCTCAGCAAAATCCGGATTGAATGTCGATTTATTATTAGAAAAAATATTACTCGAAGCAGAGATTCTAGATTTGAAAGCAAATCCGGATCGTTTTGCAAACGGTACTATTGTAGAAGCATCATTAGATAAAGGACGTGGATTTGTTTCCACCATCTTGGTTCAAAGCGGCACATTAAAAATTGGTGATATGATCGTCGCCGGTTCTATTTATGGTCGCGTGAAAGCAATGAGTGATGAGCGTGGTAAGAAAAAAACAATAGCCGGTCCTTCAGTACCTGTGCAAATATTAGGATTAAACGGAGCCCCACAATCGGGTGAGAAATTTAAAGTATACGACGATGAAGATGAGGCCAAAGAAACAGCTACTCATCGTGCACAAATTTTACGTGAGCAAGGAATGAGAACCAAGAAACATATTACGTTGGATGAAATCGGACGTCGTTTGGCACTTGGAAATTTCAAACAATTGAATGTCATTATCAAAGGTGATGTTGATGGTTCGGTTGAAGCCTTAAGTGATTCATTGCAAAAATTATCAACATCTGAAATAGCCGTGGCAGTGGTGCATAAAGCCGTAGGGCAAATCACTGAGTCGGACGTATTGTTAGCAACAGCCTCTGATGCGATCATCCTTGGCTTCCAGGTACGACCATCTGCATCGGCAGCGAAAATAGCAGAGAATGAAAATATTGAGATCCGCTATTACTCGATCATTTACGATGCAATTGATGAAATACGAAGTGCCATGGAAGGTCTACTCGAACCGAAGATAGAACGCAAAGCAGTTTGTAATATTGAAGTGCGCGAAGTCTTTAAAATCACAGGTGTCGGTGTAATCGCCGGTTGCTTTGTCTTAGACGGCAAAATAAAACGTGATACTAAAGTCAATGTCATTCGCGATGGTATCGTTATTCATACAGGCGATCTTTCTTCATTAAAACGTTTCAAAGATGATGCAAAAGAAGCTATTGTCGGAATGGAATGTGGTATCGGACTGAAGAGTTTTACTGATTTAATTGCCGGTGATATCATCGAAGGATTTGAAGAGATTGAAGTGAAGAGAACTCTTTAATACAAGTAGTCAGTAGTGAGATATGAGTAGTGAGAGAATGCAGGCAGTTGGCAACAATATCTCCATTTTGAAATATCTCTTTTCCTGTTTATTTTTTTATTGGGTCAGCGATACATTCTTTATTGAGCTTTAGTGGCGATAGCACCGTTTTAGCAGAGGCTCTTTATTCAGCTATTCTCACCGCATGTTCGATCATAACAAGAAAAATTGACATCCCGGGTATTCCCAATTTTTAAAGTATTATGTTTACTCCGTTAAAAAGTAGCGAATGAAAAATTATTTATTGGGAGCCCTCTTCGTTGTAACGACTCAATGTTGTATGGCGCAATTGAGTATAAATTATGGTGGAACGGTTTTTACCTCATTACCAAAGAAAGTAAATACCATGCAACCTTTTATTAAAAATGGGATCTTTCCGGATACAAACTTCAATACGTATAAAGTCTCGGTGTTGGCATTGGGGCTTATTATATATCCCAAATACCATTTTTTAAAATCGGCGAGAAATAGTGTTTCTGTTGGTGTTCCTCTTTCCATTGGTATTAGCCCGAATATACAAACAGCATCAGAAAGCATGGTGTCACTCATGTACGATATCAATCTGAATGTTGATTTGAATGGAGGGCGATTGAGTAAAGGTGAGCGTGCAAACGATACGCCATTTGGTTATTATATTGGATTAGGTGTTGGCTTTACCAATCCATATGGCATTCATTATGAAGATCAAGGTAATCCTTCTAAGCTAACCAAAGATTCAAAGGATTTAATCGTCATGAAAAGTAACCAATACATTGGAGATATCATTACCGGTAAATCGTATGGTGTCATTATTCATTGCGGGTTAACCAGTGAACAATTAGGAAGTGAAGGAAGTAGCTATTGTTTGCGTTTATTTGTAAAACCGGCATTTCAAAAAAATGACTTTACACTTTATGGCGGTGGGTTTTGTAAGACGCTTCGCCTGCATTATGATGATTAAGACAAATGCATATTGCCTCAGTTCATTTTTGTTTA
>JANNYV010000199.1:0-7326 GCA_031410275.1 Bacteroidota bacterium | reverse complement strand
CAGCGACTATTGCATAACCCTGAGCAAATTAGTATTGCCATTTCGAAACCGGCGGCGGGTGTGACTCAAGCAGCATACTTGGTGTATGATGCAAAGAAAAATGAATTGATAAAATTTATTTTAAAAGAAAAAGAATATGCGAGTGTGCTTATTTTTTCATCCACAAAACAAAAGGTAAAGGTGTTGCATCGCGAATTGGTTTCGGCCGGATTGAAAGCAAAAGCTATTCATTCTGATTTGGAACAAGATGAAAGAGAAGATGTACTTAGAGGTTTCAGGAGTAAGCAAACGCAAATTTTAGTGGCGACAGATATATTATCAAGAGGAATAGATATTGAAGATATTGGGTTGGTCATTAATTACGATTTGCCCAATGATGCGGAGGATTATATTCATCGTATCGGGCGTACAGCAAGGGCCAGTACAAAAGGGGAGGCCATTACATTTATCAATGAATATGATCAATTTAAGTTTTTTAAGATTGAACAACTCATGGAAAAGGAAGTGGAGAAAAGGCCTTTACCTGCTTATTTGGGTGAAGGTCCTGCATGGAATCCTAAGGCAAGAATAAAACGACCGGTGGTGAAGAGAAATTTTAAACGATAATTTGATATTCGTAAAGTAGTTGAAAGTTGTAAGTTGAGAGTTGTAAGTGAGAGGAAATCACTAATTATAGATGTTGCTAAACTAAATTTGTAATGAATATATCAAATGAGAAAATATTTTGCAGCTATTTGTATTGCGGCAACGATTGTAGCGGAAAGCCCGCACCACAGCCGCTTCGGGGTGGGAGGACTTGGAGCGAAAAGCGTGCGTGCCGCCCAAAATATTCGTATTAAATTTGTAGTATACTCATAAATGTCACATTTTTAAAAATTGGAATAACTTGAAATTGACTACTTCCCCACTTACAACTCTCAACTCTCATTTAAAATTTAATGGCAAAAATTTCCATCAACATAGCAACTGGTACTCTGCAAAAAGAAGAAATTATTGTAGGGATTGATTTGGGCACAACCAATAGTTTGGTGGCCATGATACATCCCGATACAAAACTCGCTATTGCATTAAAAGATATTGACAATACAACCTTAGTTCCTTCTATTATTCATTTTGGTGAAAATGGAGATAGTACAGTCGGCAATCCGGCGAAATTATTTTTAGAAACAGACCCGGCAAATACTATTTACAGTGTGAAACGCTTGATGGGTAAATCGTATAATGATGTTAAGAATCATCATTCTTTATTGTATAAAATTTTGGATGATGATACGGAGCGATTAGTGAAAATTCAGGTCGGTGAAATTTTTTACAGCCCCATTGAATTATCGTCATTGATTTTAAAAGAATTAAAACACAGAGCTGAACATGTGTTGAAGATGAGTATAAGTAAATGCGTTATTACGGTACCTGCTTATTTTAATGATGCTCAACGGCAAGCCACAAGGGATGCAGGAAAACTCGCAGGTCTTGATGTGTTGCGTATTATTAATGAACCAACCGCGGCAAGTTTGGCCTATGGTATTGGAAGCACTTCCAATGAATCGAAAACTATTGCTGTATACGATTTAGGGGGTGGCACATTTGATGTTTCAATATTGAAAATAACAGATGGCATCTTTGATGTATTGAGTACGAACGGTGATACGTATTTAGGCGGTGATGATTTTGATGATGAAATTGCCCGGCATTTTATAAAACAACTTGGGCTCTCTAAAGATGAAATGAATACGTACAAATCATTGATGCAAAGCATTCGTTTAAAAGCGGAAGAAGCGAAGAAATATTTGTCTTTTCATTCACTTTTCGAATCAACTATTTTTGATAAATCCATTTCAATTTCCAAAACCGAATTTGAGCACTTGATACAATCTTTAGTTGATAAAACTATTGTATGTTGTGAGCAAGCATTAAAAGATAGTGGTTTGAGAAAGGAAGATATTGATGTGATTGTGATGGTTGGTGGTTCAACACGAACACCATATGTGAAAGAGCGAGTTAGTTTGTTTTTTGATAAAGAAGTTTTTGATCAGGTCAATCCGGATGAAGTGGTGGCATTAGGTGCTGCCATACAAGCTGATATTTTAGCGGGAAATAATAAAGATATTTTATTGCTAGATATTACACCGTTAAGTTTGGGTATCGAAACCATGGGCGGTTTGATGGATGTATTACTTCCAAGAAATAGCAAAATTCCTTCGAAAGCAGGACGGCAATATTCTACACAAAAAGATGGACAAAGTGGTATTAAGGTTGCCGTTTATCAGGGAGAGAGAGACCTTGTGCAAGACAATCGAAAATTGGCAGAATTTAATTTAACTGGAATACCGGCCATGCCTGCAGGCTTGCCAAAAGTAGATATTCAATTTACCATTAATGCAGATGGTATTTTGCAAGTGAAGGCCTCTGAATTGCGCAGCGGCATTGCGCAAACCATTGAGGTAAAACCTCAATATGGGTTAAGTGATGAAGAAGTTGAATCACGATTGCTTGATTCGATTACAAACGCAAAGGACGATATACAAATTCGAGCGCTCATTGAAGCCCAAACCGAGGCAGAGCAAATGATACAACTGACCGAAAATTTCTTGCATAAACATCGAGAATATATTACAGAAACAGAACGAACCGCAACACAAGTGGGTATACAAAAACTTCAATTAGCCATTCAGGAAAAAAATAAGAATTTAATCATGTCGCTGACGGAAGAACTGAATACTATTACCTCACCATATGCAGAACGAGTCATGGATATTGCCGTTGCGGAAGCATTGAAAGGGAAGGGGGTTTGATGGTTGAGAGTTGTTAGTTGAGAGTTGAGAGTTGTAAGCCACGAAGAGTACTCCAATTATAGATGAAGCTTTTAGAAAAGATCTGACCAGTAATATTCAATGTGTAGAAATAAATTTTCAATGAAATAACATTCCCAACTCTCAACTTAATTATCGCTAATTGACAACTCACTTATTTACCGAAATCCCTTATCTTGCGCCTTTAAATTTTTTATGCGAAACATTTATTGTTGTTTTATTTTCATTTTCTTTTTTTCTCTTCCTCTTTTAGCTCCGGCACAAACATCCAAAGTCACTATCAGCGGCTATGTTCGTGATGCAAGCAGCGGTGAAAATTTACCTGCCGCATCAGTTGGAATTCTTGAATTAAAGAAAGGAGTTAATTCAAATAATTATGGGTTTTATTCATTGTCTGTTCCGAAAGGAAAGTATACATTAAAAGTTAGTTACCTCGGATATGAAACTCAATTGATCAGCATTGAACTTGCTGATGATAAGAAACTAAATATTGAATTGCAACCTAAAAATATTGAGCAAAAAGAAATTGTAATTAAGGACAAACGTAAGGATGAAAATGTGAAGAGTACTGAAATGGGCATGCATCAACTCTCAATGGAAAATGTAAAAAAACTTCCGGTGATTATGGGTGAAGTAGATGTGTTGAAATCATTACAATTACTTCCGGGTGTGAGTTCAGCCGGCGAAGGGCAAAGCGGTTTTTTTGTTCGCGGTGGTGGTCCTGATCAAAATTTAATTTTATTAGATGATGCAGTGGTCTACAATACCGGACATTTATTCGGATTCTTTTCTGTGTTTAATGGCGATGCTATTAAAAATGTAACCCTTATCAAAGGTGCAGCACCGGCGAATTACGGAGGCAGGCTTTCATCTGTGGTCGACATTTCGATGAAAGAAGGCAACAACAAAAAATATCAGGTCGAAGGTGGTTTGGGGCTCATTGCATCTCGACTTTCTATACAAGGTCCTTTGCTAAAAAATAAAGCCTCCTTTATGGTAAGCGCTCGCCGAACCTATATCGACGCCTTGGTAAAACCTTTCGTAAAAAAGACAAGCAGCCTTTCCGGTTCCGGATATTATTTTTATGATTTGAATGCAAAGATGAATTATATCGTTTCAAAAAAAGATCGCTTGTATTTGAGCGGCTATTTGGGCAAAGATGTTTTTACATTTAAAAATAAAGAGCGAACATTTAATGTCAATATTCCTTGGGGAAATAAAACAGCAACCTTTCGTTGGAATCATGAATTTAGTAATAAGCTTTTTATGAATACGACCTTAATGTATAATGATTACAATTTTACATTCGAGGGTAAGCAACAAAATTTTAATGTAAAATTCTTTTCAGGGATAAAAGATTGGAGCGGAAAATTTGATATTGATTACTATAGCAAATTCAACCATAATTTTAAATTCGGTGGGGCGTATACTTATCACACCTTCACACCAAGTACAGTATCCGGAACCGTTGATAGTATTGAGTTAAAGCCTGATCAATCATTTCGTAAGTATGCACACGAAGTAGGGATTTATGCCCTGGATGAATTTGATTTAGGAAAGAGAATAAAAGTAAATGCAGGTGTTCGATACACGCAATTTATGCAGGTTGGCCCTTACACCCGTTATACATTTGATGCAAACGAAAACAAAACTGATAGTGTTACATATTCGTCCGGTCAATTGGCAAAATCATATGGAGGTTTTGAGCCGCGCCTGAATGTTCGTTTAACCGTTGATGAAACGTCTTCTCTCAAAGCGAGCATTGCAAAAACATATCAATATCTTCATTTGGTTACCAACAATGGTTCAACCTTGCCAACAGATATTTGGACTCCGAGTACTTACTATGTAAAACCACAAATGGCATGGCAATATAGTGTTGGGTATTTCAAAAATTTCTTTCATAATAAAGTGGAAACTTCCGTTGAGATTTATTACAAAGACATGAGGAATTTAGTTGAGTATCGCGAAGGCTATACACCTTCTTCACTGCGTGATATCGATTACGATTTTGTCTTCGGAAAAGGATATGCCTATGGTGCCGAATTTTTTATCAATAAAACAAAAGGCAAATGGACAGGTTGGCTAGCATATACGCTGGCATGGACTTACAGGGATTTTAGCAAACTTAATTTCGGCGAACGTTATTTAGCTAAATACGATCAACGTCATAATATTTCATTGGTAAATACGTATGAAGTCAATAAGAAATGGACAACCTCTATGGTCTTTGTTTTTGGTTCTGGAAATCGTATTTCATTACCAACCGAATTGTATACCATTAATAATACCTTGCTTCAAAATTTTGATAAGTTGAATAATTATTCATTGCCGCCTTATCACCGTTTAGATATTGCAGCGATATATACACCGAAGCCAACATCAAAAAAGAAATGGAAAAGCAGTTGGACATTTTCTATCTATAATGTGTACAGTCGCCAAAACCCGTATTTGGTCTATTTAGATATGAACGGAAATATTGGTACGGGTGTTGAGTTAAAAGTAAAGCAAGTTTCTATCTTCCCGATATTACCGAGCATCACTTATAATTTTAAGTTCAATTAATTTTATTTTTTTTATGGGGTGAGCGTATGTTCTTTCATCAGCTCTAGTGGCGATGGCACCGTTCAACTGAGTAGCTTTGTTCAGCTGGTCTCACCTCATAACCAATTGCGCGAGATTGAGGCGTAGTTAATGTGTGTTGGCATCTCGTGCGCTCATAAACGGATTTTTTTTCTGTTGTTTTGAAACCAATCAATAGAATATCACTCTTATTCAATTTACCCTTCTCTTATTCTCCTTCTGAAAATTCTCTTTGTAAAACTACTCCTTATAAATTCTCTCTCGGCAAACTATTTTATTTATGATAGCAGGTCCGGCATCGCGGCTCATACACGTCACGCTCACCTAAAAGAACAGTTGCATCCGAAACAGTTTTTCGATAACTGTAATTTGCAATATCACCACATACCATACAAATAGCATGCAACTTGGTCACATAATCAGCCATGGCTAATATCGCAGGCATAGGCCCAAACGGACGACCCAAAAAATCCATATCCAAACCCGCAACAATAACCCGTATACCTCGTGATGCAAGCTTCTCCGCTACATTCGGCATCTCTTCATCAAAGAATTGGGCTTCATCAATACCAACCACATCTACTTCTTGTGCAAGCAAAAGAATCTCTTGCGAATTTTCAACAGGTACGCTTGGTATGCGGGTTTCATTATGGGAGACAATGTCTACAGCATCATAACGTGTATCAATTGTAGGTTTGTAAATTTCTACACGAAGGTTTGCAATTTGTGCCCGTTTCAATCGGCGTATCAGTTCTTCGGTCTTGCCACTAAACATAGAACCACATACTACTTCTATCCATCCTTTTTTTGTATTCCGTATATTTGGTTCTATAAACATTTTTTATTCCTGCGGCTTTGAGTATTTTTGAAGATTACGAAAATAACAGTACAATGAAGTTTAAACTAATCTTTCTCAGCCTTTTTTTATACACATGTCAATGCATAGCCAAAGAAGGCATGTGGCTTCCTTTTTTGTTAAATGAAATGAATGAAAAGGAAATGAAAGGAATGGGGTTAAAAATTACAGCTAAGGATATTTATGATGTGAACAAAGGAAGTTTGAAAGATGCGGTCGTTATTTTCGGAAGCGGATGCACGGGCGAAGTCATTTCAGATAAAGGACTTGTATTGACCAATCATCATTGTGGCTATGGAGCGGTACAAGGTCTCAGCAGTGTTGAACACAATTATCTCACGAATGGTTTTTGGGCAAAAAATCAACAGGAAGAATTGCCTTGCCCGGGATTAACCGTAACATTTATTGTTCGAATAGATGATGTAACAAAGCAAGTAAAAAAAGGAGCGGATGAAAATATGAGTGATAGTGCGAAAGCAAAAATGAGAACGGCAAATATTGACAAACTGCAAACCATCTATAAAGATTCAACCGGGTATGATGCGTCAGTCAAATCATTTTTTTATGACAATGAATTTTATATTTTCCTCACAGAGAAATATACTGACATTCGACTTGTTGGCTTTCCACCGGATGGTATTGGTAAGTTTGGTGGCGATGCCGACAATTGGGCTTGGCCAAGGCATACAGGAGATTTTGGTGTGTTCAGAATTTATGCTGATAAAGATAATAAGCCGGCAACCTATTCAAAAAATAATATAGCGTTCAAACCAAAGAAATCGTTCGCTATAAATATTGGTGGGATAAAAGAAAAAGACTTTACATGGGTATATGGTTTTCCCGGACGAACAACGGAATATTTGAGTAGTGATGGTGTTGCTGAAGTGATGAATATTTTAGACCCGGCAAGAATAGCACTTCGTGAAAAACGGCTTTCTATCATGGATGCAGATATGCATTCGAGTAAAGAATTATTTATAAAGTATGCTTCTAAGCAAGCAGGTATTGCAAACTATTATAAAAAATGGCAAGGCGAATTACTAGGTCTTCAAATTAATCATGCAATAGAAAAAAAGA
>JANNYV010000198.1:0-2028 GCA_031410275.1 Bacteroidota bacterium | reverse complement strand
GGAAGGCCTATATTTTTTGCTTGCATGACTGCGCGGCGAATCAATCGACGTAATACATATCCTTGGTCTTTATTTCCTGGAATCACACCATCTCCAATCAGGAATACTGCGGATCTTGAATGATCAGCAATAATTCGTGCGGCACGAATGTTTGTATGTTTTGCAACTGCTTCTATTTGTCTCATGATTGGCGCAAACATATCTGCTTCATACACATTTGATTTGCCTTGCACAATCATCGCGATGCGTTCAAGGCCGGAACCAGTATCCACATTTTTCTGTGAAAGCTTGCCGGTAACAATGCCGTCTTTCTTTTCATATTGCATGAACACATCGTTCCATATTTCGACGACATCTCCTCTATCATCTGCAGCAACATATTCCTCATGCGTCATGTCACCTAGCCCGGCCGTCGTGACATCATAAAACATCTCCGTGTCTGGCCCGCATGGGCCGTTATCGCCTGGGCTCCACCAGTTGTTTTTCGCGGGCAGAAAATAAATACGGTGTTCAGGTATATATTGCTTCCAGATTTCAACTGCTTCCATATCGCGCGATGCATTATTATCGCCTTCAAATACAGTTACATACAAACGCGATGGATCAAGCCCGAGCCCTTCTTCTTTTGAAGTAAGGAATTCATAGCTCCACTTTATTGCATCTTCCTTGAAATAATCCCCCAATGACCAGTTGCCAAGCATTTCAAAAAAGGTAAGGTGTCGCGCATCACCCACGTCTTCAATGTCGCCGGTGCGCACACATTTCTGGCAACTTGCCAGGCGTGTACCTTGTGGATGCGGTTGTCCCATGAGATACGGTACTAATGGCTGCATGCCGGCAGTATTAAAGAGTACCGATGGATCATTTTTGGGCACCAAAGATGCGCTTGGCAATATCGCATGCCAACGCTTTGCAAAGAAATCTAAAAATCGTTGTCGTATTTCTGTAGAAGTCATAGTTATATTTTACCCAATTTTTTAGCTAATTTTTCGAGTTTGATTACATCTGCTTCAATAGCTTTCAATCCTTGTTCAAAAAATACAGTATCGGTCTTAATGCCAATACTAGCAAAAATATCTTTTGGGCGCATTGATTTACCTGCAGATAAGAATTGTTCGACTTTTTGAATATATGAATGATCTTTTTTCCAGTTTTCAAATAATGTACGACTAATTAGCCCACCATATGCGTAAGTATATGTATAGAAGTAATAGCGAATATGATTCCAATGAACAAATAAATATCCATCATCTTTTGTTACATGTATTGCATTGCCACAATACTGTTGCATGTGTTTTTGCAATAGTGCAGCCATTTCTTCTTTACTAAGTTGCCCTTGTAGTCTAATTTGCTGATGCAACTCAGTTTCAAAATTGAAACAAGCAACTTGGCAAAAAATTCCATACATATCTTCAAAAAGTGTTCGGTGAAGTAATATAAATTTTTCTTCTTCTGAAAGATACTGTTCTAACTCAAGAGCTGTAAATTGCTCAAAAAACATGCTCGCGACTTCAGCTGCAGATAATGTGTACTCTTGATATATACGTGGTTGCTTAAGAGAAAGCTTTGAATGAATTGCATGTCCCATTTCATGAGTAAGTGTTTCAATAATTTGAACACTCTTAGTAAAGTTAAGTAAAATAAATATTGGCAGCGATCCAATAGCCATCTGGTACCCACCCGATTGTTTTCCTTCTCTTGGATAAAAGTCTATTTGGCCGTTTTTTACATATTCATCAAGTAAATCAGCATATTGTTGTCCTGCTCTTTTTAGCGCACCTCGTGCTATAGAAAGCGCAGTGTCTAAATCAAACGTTTTTTTAATTTTTCCTACTTGTACTCTACGATCAGCAAACGTTAGTCTTTTCTCTTTAAGCAGCTTTGCATGCAATTTGTAAAAGCGATGTGCAATAGGAAAATAAGATGTCACTAATTTTGTAAATTTCTCAATTTCTTCTTCAGTGTTTTCCTTGCCTAAAATTGACGCACTGTATGGCATTTTATATCCTTTTCGCTCATCAATCACTT
>JANNYV010000197.1:0-8371 GCA_031410275.1 Bacteroidota bacterium | reverse complement strand
ATTTACAAATCAATTCGGCTTTGACAGTGTAAGCATAAAAAATAAAAATGACAAGGACGTGTTGTATAGCTATCTACAAAACAGCGGGCCTCAGTCATTGAATGTTGATGGTGATGTATTTTATGCGTTTGGCCCTTTATCTGCAAATTCAAAAGCCGTGCTGAAAGTTAATAAACGTGAGTATACTTTACAAGTTTCTCCTGAGTATGCGCATTATTTTGACGGGTTTACAAAAGAGTTTACAACCAAACATATCGGTGCTATTAAAGGTGTCATATTTGGCTTCGCTGAAAATTTAATACAGGATTATCAGTTGTCGGCTTTATGTAAACCCGATACAATAAAACCTCAGCCCGAAGGTGTGAAAATGAAGTTTGATAATGATGCTTATCAAGCAAGTCGGAAGAAACCTGAAACAGAATATCCGCAAAATTATAGAGCATCAAAAACATCGAATCAATTTTATATTCAAATAAAAAATGCGCACAAAAGCATGTATGTAAAAGCCTTGTGGATAGTGAATCACAGTCATCCTGATGAATGTGATTTTTCGCCGAGTATACAACGTGTCAACTATTTTACCTACACAAAATACGGACCCGACGGACAATATGATTTATATTTTTTAATGAATGATGAACAACTTGCGGTATTGAAAAATATTCAATTAAAAAATCATGATGAGTTTTTTGTGAACCCAAGTTTATTTAAAACGGAGGCATTGACGAGTGACAAATTAATCATTCCATTAAAATTTTATAGCGACCTCACGAAATTACCTTTGCTCCCATTTTATTTTCCTCCAGAGGAATCGAAAGAGCAAATAAAGGAAATCAATGATGCAAAACGAGGTCATCCTTATGTGCATGGACTTATTACAGATAAATCATTTCAACCGATTGAGAATGTAATTTTGTTGGCCGAAGTAAATGGGCAATATAAGTATGGTGCCACCACCAATGCCAATGGAGAATATGAAATATTGGATATGCTGCCCGGTACATATCAACTGAAAATTTATCATCCCGATTTTCAAATTAAACAGTATGATGCTAAGTTTTTAAGACAAGGAGCGTATTATGAATTGAGTACGAGTTTGAGTGAATCGGAAACGCAAAGACCTGTGTTGGAAACCATCAATCAGGATTTTAGATTGCTTGCTTTCAGCGATCAAAAGAAACAAGATGTTTTGAGAATGCAACTGTATGATAAAGAAACAAGAGACGCTATGAAAGGTGCAACAATTACTTTTTATGAAAATGAAAAAGTGGTGGACATAAAAAAGTTTACGGATAAAAATGAAATTGAAATTCCGTTTCCACTTTCATCCACTGTGTTATATACATTGGAAATAAAACGTGATGGGTATATCCCGGTAATACTTCATAACATAAAATTTGTCAGCACCTTGTATTATACGTTGCATTTATTTATGTCGCTTGAGGATGAGAAACGATTGATAAAGAAACGGGAATATGATGTACAAATGAATGAAATGCAGATAGCTGTTGAAGAACCGGAAGTGTCAAATCCAGGCAACGCAACAATTATTTACATGGAAACTAATCCGGAGGGAACAGGAGAGATTTACGGACATGTAACAGATGAAAATGGAGAAGGATTAGATTATGCAAACGTCATCGCTTATAAAGACGGAATTTTAAAAGGCGGTACTAAAACAGACCAACATGGCAACTTTAAAATTAAACCATTGGCACCCGGAATCTATGATGTGAAAGTAACTTACATTGGTTACAAAGAATCGAGAATTACTAATGTGGAAGTTTCAATTAACAAACTTGTTCAAATTGATTTTAGAATGGAGAAGAATAAAAATTCAGTAAAAGATGTTGTTATTACGTCATATAAAAATCCATTAATTCAGGTTAGTGATGAGGGTAGCAGGGTAGTTACAAAGGAGCAATACAGATATTCTGCTACAACAAATGTTAGCAATTTAGTAGGTTCTACAGCCGGAGTTTATTCATATCAATCGTCAGACATTGCTGCTGGTGGCAGAAGAGGATATAATACTGCAGTCGTGATAGATCGAATGCCAATTTTTGAAGGGCGAAATAATTCACTTGAAGAAAGAAAGGGAATGCTAAATGATAAATTCGGTTCGAAAGAAGGTATCTATGTCAACGACAATATGATTAACGAAGTTGCTAATAATAAAGATATCAGTGCAAGCAGAAAGAAATTTGCTGATGTTGGTTTTTGGGAGCCCAATCATCTCACCGATAAAAAAGGCATGACAAGTTTTGAAATTCGTTTGCCTGATAATATCACCACATGGAAATCGAATATTATTGCCATGGGTAAACATCGATTGCATGGTATTGATTCATGCGACACAAAAGTATTTAAGCCTTTGCAAACCATGAGTATCATTCCTCAGTTTATTTGGGATAATGATAAAGTGTATGCCAAGGCAAAATTTACTAATCTTACAAAAGACGCAAAGACAGTGACAGTAAGTATTTCAGTGAATGATAAAATCATAACAACAAAACAAACATCCATTAAAAATGATTATGTCGACTCTGTGTTATTAACTGCTTCAAATACAAAACCTATCATCTGGAAAGCCGGTTTGCAATATCAAGAAAACTATAAAGACGAAGAAGAACGTGAAATTCCTGTATACAGTTCTGCGTTTAAATTTTTCTCGAATCAGAATTTCATGATGGATAATGATAGTATATATAAACTGAAATTTGCGAATGATACCAAAGGGAGCATCATACTAAACAATACATTGTATGAAAAAATAATTGCTGAAATTAATGAACTGAATAATTATGAATATGGTTGTGTTGAACAAACGGCTTCCAAACTCAAAGCACTCCTTTGTAAAGAAAAAATAAATAAAGTCATGGGGCTGAAAGAGAATTTAAATCCGGCGATTTATAATCTCATCAATCGGTTGGCACATTATCAAAATAGTGATGGTACTTGGGGTTGGTGGAAAAACCAACAGGTCAATTGGCGTATGACTATTTATGCGATGGAGGTATTGCATCAGGCTGCAATGGGAGGATATGGTTTTAATAATTATACCATGTCGATGGAAACCATAAAAGCGAACTATCTTGATATGAGTGTATCTGATAAATTATATGCGATGCATGTGCTATTAAAAATGAACTATCCTTATAACAATATTAAAGAAGAATTTGAAAAAATAAAACCCGATGAGTTGAAAGCCATGGATAAAATTTATTATTATAAAATAAAAGAAAGCCAAGGCGAAAAAATAAACCCGAATGATTTTTATGCGGTGTATCTCGAAATGAATACCCGTATGCAAACGCCTTACTTCGATGATTTCTTTCAAGATCCTAAAACAGGCATGTTCACTGCGTATTATTTATTTTCAAAATCTTCTATTGGTGATGAATGGTTGAAATTGTTTAAAGATAAATTGAGCAATGGGCAACTCGAAAAAAATCTTAACACGTATGCAAAGGCCGCGATGATAGAAGCATTGACAAGTTCGGTTGAGAACACAGGAGGTAAACCTGTTACAGCATCGGTGGTGATCAATGATACATTGAAAATAAAAACATTTCCATATTCACTACCTATTACAGGCAATGCATACAAACTAACTCATATCGGTGGGAATGTGTTTGTCAATACCGCAGAAGAGAGAATGGTATTTAAACCAAAAAAATCAGATTCACTTTTTCAAGTCACAACAACATTCATTCAAAACAAACAAAACCAAGATGTATTGCAAGCAGGTATTCCTTGTCAAATGAAAGTAGTGGTAGATGCGTATCGTTCGAATGATTATGTGATGGTAGAAATTCCGATTCCATCAGGGATGCGTTTGGTCACGAAAAATCAGCAAGCCGGTTGTACCACAGAGTATTTTAAAAATAAGATTGTGGTATTCTATGATAAACTTTCAATGAATCAGCATCAACTGTTTTTTGATATGATACCAAACCTGAAAGGAAGTTTTACCTTGCCTGCAGCAAAATGTAGCCTGATGTATTATCCATATTTGTTTGGAAATAATGAAACGAGAATGATAGATATCAAATAATAAATGTTAGATGGAAGATGTTGGATGTTAGGAATGCAATGATGTCAGTAAATTTATATTGCTTACTTATTGCTTATTCCCTTCCCCTCACTAACGAATCTCCTTTGGGTATCGTATAGAACATTGTCAGTTATAATCACCTAACACAATTCTATATGAAATTTTTGCAAGCACGATTATTCTTTTTAATGTCTATAATGGTTTTGTCTTCAAGCGCGTATGGGCAATATGTAAATATACCGGATTCAAATTTCAGAAAATATTTGATGAATAGCTTTCCCGGCGCTATGTTGGGTATTCAATTAGATACAACTGATTTTAATGTAATGAATGCTACCTCAATTGTCTGTGATAGCCAGTTTATAAGGAGTTTAGAAGGTATACAATATTTTGATAATTTGCAAACACTCGATTGCAGTTATAATATCATCAGAAAGTTCACGGCTCTTCCACCAAGTTTAAAATCGTTAGATTGTCATACCAATCAATTGGATTCGCTACCCATATTACCTGCGGGTATTCAAACTATCAATTGTATGAACAATAATATGAAACGACTACCTTCATTTCCATCATCATTGAAAACGGTAAATTGTTGTCACAATCAATTGGATACGCTTCCTTCATTGAATGTGTTGCAGCAATTATATTGCAACCACAATTATTTAGATTCATTACCAACACTTCCAAACTCTTTGCTTCAATTAGATTGCAGCCATAATTATCTTCAAAGTATACCGGCTCTTCCATCTTTATTAGCAGGACTCAATACGTCTGAAAACCCTTTGCCTGTGTTGCCTGCACTGCCCAATTCATTAACTCAGTTGACATGCAATTATGATTCTCTTTCATCTTTACCGACCTTGCCAACGTCATTAAATTTACTCAATTGCACGAATAATAGTATTGGCTTGTTGCCCGCATTGCCATCGTCCTTGCAAGGAATAGATTGTCATTCAAATCAACTGACCACTTTACCAACATTACCGCCAACATTAAATTCCTTGATATGCGGGCAGAATCAGTTGAATACATTGCCGAGTCTACCGGCTTCATTGGCTTATTTATTTTGTAATGAAAATAATTTAAGCGTATTGCCTGCCTTACCCAACACATTGTACTCACTTAAGTGCGCCTCCAATTTTATCCCGGCATTACCACCACTTCCGGCATCATTAAATTCATTAGATTATAGCGACAATCCAATTACAACGCTTCCAAGTTTGCCATCAAATTTAAATAGTTTGATATGGAATAATAATGCTACAATTATTTTACCCGCCTTACCAAACTCATTACAAGAGCTTGCATGTAATTCGTCTACTATCGATTCCTTGCCAATACTTCCCTTGGGCCTTTTACGATTAGAATGTACGAATGATTTATTAAGCTTCTTACCTGTATTGCCGGCCTCGCTGCTACATCTAAATTTTAGTTATAACCTCATGAGTACGATGCCGACATTACCTTCGGGATTAACGGAATTATTTTTTACTAATAACCTGATTACATATGTTCCTTCTATTCCAACAAGTACACAATATATTGATTGTAGTGGGAATTTAAATTTGAGTTGCCTACCTAAGCTAAACAAAAACATGGGCTATTTGCGGATCTATAACACATCGATTTTATGCCTTCCTAATTTCATTACCATAATAGATACGATGCTAACATCACAAAGTATTTTCACGATGGCCTTATGCACGGTTGCAAGCGGATGTCCTTGTGCATGGAATATCACTGGTAATGTGCATGCAGATACGTCATCGAATTGTTTATTAGATAGTTTGAATCCGGGAAGCAGAGTGCAACATGTAAAAGTGAACCTGTACAAAAATGCATCGCTTGTTGACCAACTCTTTCTTACTCAAGGAGGAGAATATTCATTCGATACAGGAGACAATGATACATTAGATGTAGTTGTCGATACAACGGATATTCCTTTTCATGTTATTTGCCCAACATCAATAACAAAGCAAGTCATTCTTTCTCCGGTAGATTCAATGAAGACCGATATTAATTTTGGTGTAGAATGTAATGGTATTGATGCCGGAGTGAATTCAATTATTGCACGGTTCAGACCTGCTGATACAGCACATGTTCAAATTTTAGCCGGGAATATGGCGCAGTTTTTTAACGTCTATTGTCCAATAATTTACTCGGCTATCGTGACAACAATTATTGAAGGTCCGGTTCAATACCTGACACCGTCTGCATTAGCATTGACACCAAGTTCGGTATCAGGAAATATGCTAACCTATTATATTACGGATATGTCGCTCATAGATGGAATGACAGCCTTTGGTATTGATGTGATGACGGATATGAATGCAGTTATGGGAAGTGAAGTTTGTATCACAACCACTGTCAGCAATGTATTGGCTGATGTAAAACCGGGTAATAATTCGATGCAGTTTTGCACATTTGTGTTGAACTCATTTGACCCGAATGCAAAATTGGTTTCACCACATGATAATGCGAAGCCCGGTGATTGGTTGACCTATACCATTTTTTTTCAAAATACAGGAAGTGATACAGCAAGAAAAATTATCGTTCGTGATACCTTAAGTGCAAACCTTGATGCATCATCATTTACAATGCTTGCATCGAGCCATCCTGTAGAAATGGATGTGAAAAAAAATCTGCTGACATTCTATTTCAATCATATTAATTTGCCTGATAGTGTGCATCATGAACCTCAAAGTCATGGATGGGTTCAATTTAAAATCAGGCTAAAAAATAATTTAGTCAGCGGAACAAAGACACCCAATATTGCAGCCATTTATTTCGATTATAATGCACCTATTATAACCGACACTGCATTTAATTATGTTGGACCCGACCCAACGTATGCTGCGCCTGCTAACCCAATAAAATTGCCTACTGCAATCACTCCAAACAACGATGGGCTCAATGATAGCTGGCATATTTTAAACCCTCATTATTTAGTAGAAAAACAATTGACCGTCGAAAGTGTGTTTATCATGAATCGATGGGGGCAAAAAGTCTACACTTATTATGGTGATGGTTTCAACTGGACAGCTCCTCAAGTTTCCGCTTCAGATGTATTTGTGTATTATATTATGTATAAAACACGCTCAGGAAATATACGCGATCAACGGGGCGAAATTACTGTGGTGAAATGATGAATTTAGAAACTCGTATTGCCGGTTATGCCATTAGTACTTTAACTCGTTTATATATTCGGTATCAATATTATACTCACTTAGTATAATTATTTTCATTCGTTTGAATAGTTTCCAAATATCTTTTTCAGGTTTGCATCCCCTGTCTTTTGTTTCAATAATATGAACTTTTCCTGTACTGAAATTTATTTCCTGCAAATTCTCTCCGGCTTGTCCAATACTATTTCCGCAATCGTTGCAACAATAAAACGAACCATTCGAAATTCCGATTAATTCCCACTGATGATGCTGAAAACGAAATGTGGTATGCATAAAAAACCTGTCGGCGCTCCCGCCATAGTGATTAATTTCCAACACATTTTTTTTACATGAAATACCTGCATAAGGTTCGCCAAAAGCACCGCCGCATGATTGACAAAGAATGGCATTTTTACAAAAAGCTGAAACAGTGTAAGCATTATTTTTATATTCTAAAATAAGAAGAGCCCTGTTTGATCGTTCATCGTCAGAAATATAATGGGCACTGTCGAGGACTAAAACAATATCCGGCAGATTGTCATTATTGAAATCAAAACTTGCAGTATCAATCACGTAAAGACCTTTCGGAATATATGGTTTAAATTGAACTGTAAGGTCTGCTGAAATAGCCGAATCAAGAAATTGCGAAAATGATAATAAAGGCAGGAATAAAAAAATGCAACAGAAATGAATTCGCAAATTTAAATTCTCAACTATTCTCATGTTAAATGGAATTTTATTTCTTTCTGAAAAATAAACGAACCGGTACGCCGGTAAAGTTGAAATGACTCCGTAATTTATTTTCAAGAAAGTTTTTGTAAGGCTCTTTTACTTCATCCGGATGATTACTGAAAAATGTAAATGAAGGTACTGCTACTGGTAACTGCGAAATAAATTTGATGGTCACCGCATTGCCTCTGAACATTGGCGCCGGATAATGTTGTATCTCTTTCAACATAATATCATTGAGTTTCGAAGTCGCAATTTTTTGTTGACGGCGTTCAAATATATCAATCGTTTCTTCTATCGCTTTATGAATTCTGAGTTTTTCTGTTGCCGAAATAAATAAAATAGGCACATCTGTAAACGGTGCAATTTTATGTTTTATTTCTTCTTCAATTTTTTTGCTCGTCATGGTTTCCTTCTC
>JANNYV010000196.1:0-1705 GCA_031410275.1 Bacteroidota bacterium | reverse complement strand
CAAATTCCTTTCTCAAATTTAGCTTTCATACCTGCAACTGCCTTTAACTTTCGCAACTCATTGTCATACTGACTTACTAATAATTGCATATTCTGTGAGAATACACCTGTTGGATTTGATGTGTCTGTTGGTTGCGTTATGGCTAACACATTAACACCATATATTTCCCGTAAATCAGTTGTCAATTTAATCGCGCCACCACCTGTACGGCTAAATCTATCAATACTATAAACAAGCAATTGATTAATCAAGCCTTTGTTCTTTTTGATATACTCCATCATCCGCATAAACTCTTTTCGCCCGTCACTCTTTGCGCTTTCATAAGTTCCACCAAAAAAGGCTACAATATTTAATTTGTTCCGGTGTGCAAATTCTTCAATTGCCATTCTTTGAGTTTCTAAACTTAAATTTTTATCTGCCTGTTCTTTACTTGAAACACGGGTATAAATCACCACATTATTGGTATCTATTTTTTTGATAATAGTTGATGATGATTTTCCAAAGGATGTGAATTTTTCTAGACCCGTTGCTGTGTTATTCAAAGATGTATTCATAATATTGTTTTATGCTGCTTGTTTATAAATGACTGGTTCTGTTGGATTATGCCGGACATATTTTAAATGGTTATTACTTTTTTGGTGATTGTATAATATCAAGGCTATTTGTTTAACTGTATTCATAATTTCAATTGCTTCATCGTCTGAAAGGCTCTCATAATCTTTGATTGCTTTTATGTCATTGATGGTAATTTGTTCTTGTGTTTCATTTTTTCTACTGGTATTCATAAGAGGTTATTTGTTTTTAATTCCCTCATGCAATGAAACATACTGGCTAATGTAAGTTATTACAGAATATATTCCGCTGCTATGAAGAAATTTATTTGTGAAATGCAAAGTTCCGAAATTCTAAAATGCTACTATCTCACTTATGCTAACATTTAAACCCTTAGGCGCAACAATGTAGATTGATGCAGAAGATATCTCATTAATGTAGTTTTATGTACCTTCATGTATGTAACGAAATATGGCAAGAAACAATAACTCCACAATGCCTCCACGATACTTCCAAGATAAAGAATGATTCAGAATAGATCAGTATGAATCAATTATGATCAAATAAGGACAAATAAAAGATAATGCAGGAAGCTTATAAAGATATGTCCTTTATAAAATCAGTGACCCGCTGCAAAAAACATTAAAAAATCAGTTAGTAGAATATTATTACTTGGACCTTTGTGAGCCATGTGTAAGCCATGTGTATGCCATGTGTATGTCATGCGATTTCATGGGTATGTGATGCGATTCCATGCAGTCTTATAGCAAGTCATAAGACTATTTCTATGAATAAGTTATAGGTTAAAACCTGTAAGGCTTGTAAAGTTGGCAAGGTTAAATTATTTCTTATTAAATATAAGGTTTCTATAGAAAGAAATAATTTACCTACGACATAGATTGTCTAAGTTGTCATTTTTCTTTGCAGCCTAAACAAAATAGCATGTATCAATCACAAGTACAAAACCAAAGTAATGATCTGGAAATTCTTCATCCTTCATATAGCATTTTCACTGAACAGTCAGGATCGATTGACAACTACAAAATCTTTTTTGCTTATTTCGGTAAGATACCAAGCAGAAAATCATTGGCTCCGATTGATGGACTTAAGGTCAGGGATTTAATCCTATCATTTAATTCATGAAGGATAAAAT
>JANNYV010000195.1:0-19623 GCA_031410275.1 Bacteroidota bacterium | reverse complement strand
CTCGGCCGCACCGATGTATGGACAAGAGAGGTGAAGAAGTAGATATTCAATTGACAATTGATAATGGATAGTTGACAATTTAAAAACGAAACTACTTTACCCTGAGCTAGATAAATTATTTCATAAATAAATATTCGCGATATAAAAAACCAAACTATAACCGGATAATCTCACACCCTAGTTTCACACCCCCTGACATCTAACATCTGTTATCTAACATCTGCATTTACGCATTCGCCAAATCAAAATCACTTTGTAAACCAAACTTCTTGAGCATACGTACGTGCGAAGCTAATGCGCTAAAATAGCCATCGTTATAATTGTAAGGAACACCAAACTCTTCGGCAGTTTCTTTTACAATATGAGCAATTTTAGGATAATGTACATGACAAATATCAGGGAAAATATGATGCTCAATTTGATGGGTTAATCCACCGGCATACCAAGTCAATAATTTATTACTATGTCCGAAATCGGCTGTCGTTTCCATTTGATGAATGGCCCATTCATTTTCTATTTCGCCTTTCTCATTCGGCATCGGAAACTCAGCACCTTCAACTACATGTGCCAATTGAAATACGGTAGAAAGTACAAATCCTCCGATGGCATGCATCAACATAAAACCTCCGAAAATTAATCCGCCGCTGTATCCTAAAACAAAAATGGGTATGATAAGAATATAGAAATAATAGAATATTTTAAAGGCAATTAATTTAAATAAATCAAATGCTTTTTGTTGTTTGCTGGTTTTGTTCACACCATTGTGCGCATAGTTATAAAACTGTTTGTAGTCTTTAATAAAAGTCCAACTCCAGGTTGCCAAACAATACGCAAAGAAGGCATAAATATATTGATAGCGTTGCATGGGATGATATTTGAAATAAGGCGACCAACGCATTTTTACCCGTTGATCGATATCTTCATCTACATGCGTTATGTTCGTATAGGTATGATGAAGAATATTATGCTGAAAGCGCCAGTTCACATCAAAGCCCCCAAGGAGATTGAGGGTTCCACCCATAATGGCGTTCACTACTTTATTATGACTGTAAGCTCCATGATTCGCATCATGCATAACGCCCATTCCCACGCCCGCAATACCAAAACCTGACATTGCAAAACATAAAATGACTGCCCACCATGGCAAATGAATCACATACATAGTAACGATAGGCAGAATATACATACTCAATAGCACGATTGATTTTATAACCATCGTGGCATTCGCCTGCTTGTCGATATGATTTTCCGTGAAATAAAGATCAACTCGTTGTTTAAGGGTTTTTAAAAACTGAGTTTTTTCTTTGTTGACAAATTTTACCCGCTTCTTTTGTTCCATGCGGCAAATGTAAATTTTTTTTTTTATTTTAAAAGGTAATGGAATGTTGTTTGCGGACGGAGGGGGAAGTCGTAAGTCCTAAGTCGAAAGTCGTAAGACCTAAGGCACAAGCAATGCAAGGAGATAGTAGACAATAAGCAAATAGCAATAGGTAATAGGTAATAGGTAATAACCAATAACCCTCTAACACAATAACTCAATAACACAATAACTCAATAACCAACTTTCCGAAAGAAATAGTAATTTCGAAACCTAAACTAATTATCATGAAAAGAATATATGCTTTTGCTTTAACACTTATGATTTCTTCATCAGTATTTGCACAGGAAATTTCATCTAAAGTAGTTCTTCAAAAGGGCGACATTATCCGAGTAACAAGTGAGATGAACTCGACAAATACACAATCAATGATGGGTGGTGAACCAATGGAATCTAAAACCACCTCAAACTCGTATACTGAGTTGGTGATAAAAGAGGTAACAGACAATGGTTATGTAATGACCCAAACATTGAAAAAAATGAAATTAAATTTTGATGGCTTTGGACAAAAAACAAGTTACGATTCCGAGAGTAAAGAAAAGCAAGACAATCCTTTTGTGAAAGCATTGGCAGAAAAAGTAAATGTACCGGAGGATATTAAGCTTGGTTTCGATGGAAAGGTAATTGAAGAAGATAAGAAAGATGAAAAAGAAATGAAGAAAGGTGGAGGCACCGGTACCGGAAAAGGCACAGGTGGTGGTGGGCGTGGCATGATGAAAATGATGGGGATGAGTAACAGTTCTGCATTGGAATCTTCATTTTTAATTATTCCGCAAGATGCAGTAGCCAAAGGTGGTTGGGAAGAAACAACTGAAAAAGATGGCTTGAAAACTAGAAAAAGATATACGCTTGGTGCTATGATGGGTATGATGGCAACGGTGACTGTGCAAAGTCAAACTAAAGGCGATATAGAAATGAACCGCGGAGGCATGGCCATGACCACAAAAGTAAATACCACTTCCGAAGAAATGATTATGGTGAATATAACAACGGGAAAAGTGCAAATGCATACCGTAAACATGAACAATAATAGTAAGACCATGATGGGCGATACCGAAAACCCGTCGAGTGGAAAGACAACAATTACAACGACAATAGAGTAAAATAGATGTTAGAAGTCAGAGGAAATTTCCTCTATTCTATTTTTGTTATTACGTAATATTTTTTTTTGAAAAGTCTTACTACCAATGATTAATGAAAAGAATCATCAATTCCTTATTTTATATTCCTTATTCTTAATTCCTCATTTCCTCTTAGTCAATCATCGTCTTCTCAAAATAATCAAAAATCATTTGAGAGACATTGGAATATTTTCTATTCCCTTTCGGAAATTCGAGATAGGCACTGGCATAATCATTTTCAATTTTAATAACCTTTTGGTAAAAACCTCTGCCATCATTTGTATAACCACTAAAAATAAAGAAATCAGTATATTCTTTTTTAAGAGTAATGCGATAACTTTTTTCCGTCCATTGACCTAAAACCATCAAATATATTTTATGAAAATCATTCGATTCGGGTAAACTCCCATTCACAATTTCGATGGTTGAAGAACCATCAACCGTTTTATAACTCACCGTTCTCGACTCAATATTATTGGTCGTGAGCATGAAATAATTGGGCGGAATTTGAAAACAAAAATCGTAATGCTGACTGCAAATCTTCTCATTATCCTGGGCATGAAGGTTTGATGAACAACTAAATGCAAATGAAATAAAAATTAAATAAATAAATTTTCTCATAAATAACAGGATTATTTACAGGATAAAAGTAAAGGTTTAAACCTTTAAAACGAAAAAAAGGCTCATTTATTTTTAATCGCTCCGGGTATAATACTTAATCGTCTTTTCTATAATAAAGTCATATGCAGTATGTTCACGTTTGTAAGGTTTCCACCTTTTCATGTTGTAAAGTGCATGTAGTATCCTCGACTTACAACTTTCATCTATCAAATTCAATACTTCAATATCGCTGAGACTACCGTCAGCCAATACTTTCAAACGAAGCTGCACATTCTGTGCTTTTAGTACGTCATCAAAACATTTCACCTTGGCCGATAAATAGCTCTTTATATTTACTGTTGGCTTTGGATATTCATATGCCGGAAAGTATGTCACTTTTTTACCTTGTTCATCATATTGTTCAGCATGCAATACTCTAAACCCTTCAAAAATTTCCCTTCTCTTCAATTTGCCTGATTTATAAAACTCCAATTGCTCCCCTTTCTTAATGCCACTTTCATAATTCGAAATTGTTTTAACCGAGTCTGAAAAAAAATGATATTCCTTCCAATGACCCGTCCTTTTTTCAAATTCGTCAAAACCACCTTCTGCATGTTTCCTTCCCGAAAGAGAATCATATTGAATGGTATAATAATTTTTTTCAGCCGGATCGTATCTTACTGCTTCCTTTACTTTTTTTCCTCCTTCAAAATAATAAAGCCATTCACCGGTCTTAAAACCTTTCGCATAATTCCCTTTAGCCATTTTAAAACCTTGGTTAGTGTAATAAATAAAACTTCCTTCTTTAATTACTGCCTGTGGACTTGTATAATGCCCGACAGCGAAGAGGGTGTCATTTAAATAATAATCTTTCACAACATATAGGTTGCTTCCTTCTGGAGAAATAATCCGGTAATAATCTGCTTTTTCTTTTGGTAGAATAGTGCCAATCTCATTCACAAAAAGAGTATCATACGGTACCTGCGCGTTGCAGGAAAATACACGGCATGCAATAGCACATGCAATGAAAGACGTTTTCATTTTCATAGGAGTAGGTTATACATTCAAAGATATTTTTTATTTTTTAGAAAACCAATTTGAGGCCATTTCCATTTATACACTTTCCCATTTTTTTCTTACTTTTGTTTCCATTCAATTTTCAATGCATATGAATCAGGAACAACAAGAAATTTTATTTCAACAAAAAGTAGATAAGGAAATAAAAATTGAGGCCCGCGACTGGATGCCAGAAGAATATCGTAAGACATTAATCCGTCAGATTTCTCAACATGCTCATAGTGAAATTGTAGGCATGCTGCCCGAAGGAAATTGGATTACAAGAGCTCCCAATCTCAGACGAAAACTTATTTTAATTGCCAAGGTACAAGATGAAGCCGGTCATGGCCTTTATTTGTACTCAGCCGCTGAAACCCTTGGTATCACACGCGATGAAATGTATCATCAATTACATACAGGCAAAGCAAAGTACTCAAGTATTTTTAATTACCCAACATTGACATGGGCCGATATTGGCGCTGTTGGTTGGTTGGTAGATGGTGCTGCCATTATGAATCAGGTGATGCTTTGCCGCACTTCATACGGTCCGTATGCAAGAGCCATGGTTCGTATTTGTAAAGAAGAAAGTTTTCATCAGCGACAAGGCTACGAATCATTGCTCACATTGAGCAAAGGAACAGAAGCGCAAAAAGAAATGTTGCAAGATGCGGTGAATCGTTGGTGGTGGCCTTCTGTGATGATGTTCGGCCCTTCTGATAGCGAAAGCACCAACTCAGAAAAAAGTATGCTGTGGAAAATAAAACGTCAAAGCAATGACGATTTGCGTCAACGCTTTGTAGATGCCACCGTTGATCAGGCGCGCATTTTAGGCGTTACACTTCCGGATCCGCATTTGAAATGGAATGAAGAAAGAGGTCATTATGACTTTGGAGAAATAGACTGGACCGAATTTTGGAATGTGGTAAAAGGAAACGGACCTTGTAATAAAGAACGTTCCGAAGCACGCAACAAAGCCTGGAATGAAGGTGCATGGGTACGTGAAGCTGCGGTCGCGTACGCCGAAAAGAAAAAACAGAAAGCAGCATAGCGTTGCATTAAGTATTTCAAGTTTTTTTAATCAGCACAAGGGCGTACCCCCGAAGCGCCCCGTTGGCAAATTGAATGTTTAGGTCGATTGAAGTTTTTAGAATTTGCAAACGGAACTGCTTCGGGGTCGGGCTGTACGCTGCAAGTCCTCGCTCGTTCCTCGCTGCGGGCTTTTCGCTGCCATCCCTTACGCATCGATCAATGTGCGATTAACACCGAATCGACAATATTAAGTAGTCCAATTTTATTTTGCAGTAAGGTTTGTCCTCGGAATTATACCAATAAAAAATGGACTACCTAATAAATTAATTTAGTACAACATAAACTAGTAAATGAAAAATCCTGAATACATTCTCAAAAACAAACTCGCATGGAATGAACGCACAAAAATTCATATCTATTCTGCGTTTTATAATCAAGAAGCCTTTCTTGCCGGCGCGAGTTCTTTAAAAGAAATTGAGTTAGAATTATTGGGCGATGTCAAGGGCAAAAAAATATTGCATCTACAATGCCATTTCGGGCAGGATACTATTTCACTTAGCCGCATGGGCGCTAATGTCACCGGTATCGATTTGTCAGATAAAGCCATTGACATTGCAAAGGAAGCAGCAACAAAACTTCAACTCAATACAACATTTATTTGTTGCGATATATATGATTTACCCAATCATCTCAACGAAACCTTTGATGTGGTGTTTACATCTTATGGTACGATAGGTTGGTTGCCTGATTTGGAAAAATGGGCGGCTATTGTTTCACAATTTTTAAAACCAAACGGCGAATTTGTGTTTGTCGAATTTCATCCTGTAGTTTGGATGTTTGATAATGATTTGAACGAAGTCACCTATAATTATTTTAAAGATGATGCCATCATTGAAGAACTAGAAGGTACCTATGCCGATACATCAGCCTCTATAAAACTCGAAACTATTTCTTGGAATCATGCATTGAGCGAAGTGATGCAAAGCTTGCTGAATCAGCATTTAGAGCTAATATCTTTTCAGGAATTTGATTATTCACCTTACAATGTGTTCCCGAATTCAATCGAAATTGCAGCATCAAAATTTCAGGTACAACATTTCGGAAATAAAATTCCGATGGTATATGCCTTGAAAATGAATAAAAGAAATTAGATGAAAGATGCCGGTCATTCGTTACAAAAGGCATATCGCAGATAATTTGTGAATTTGTCACAAGCAAAATCAGAATGGAATTTAATAAATCAACTAAAATACGTTGCAATAAAATTGGTATGACAATAAGCGATTTTTTTTGAACCACATAGAAGGATAGAAACATAGAAATACAACATAGAGTCTATGTGAAAACTTTTGTTTGCTATGTGCCTATGTGGTTAAAATTTTCTTTTCAGTTTATGAGCAGACCTTAAATAGCCCTTTGGTCTATTTTATAAATCAAGAAGGTATTGGTCGTTAAGCTACTGCCGCTAAAAAACCTTCCACATCATCAGGACTCAGCAGAAATTTTTTGTAGTCTTTCATTTGAATCAACACATAATTTTTTCGTTGTGTTACAAACCATCGCATTTTGCCAATGCTAGTAGAAAACCAGCCGGTATATCCATATAAACCACCGTTTCCAAATAACCTCCACACAGTGCCCATCTCTTTTTTTGTAATAGACTGAATAGAATGGATTTCTTCTTTTACGATCACATACTTTCCGGCCGTTCGAATAATTTCTATTCGATTATTTCCGACTGAATATAGTTGAGGGGAATAAAAATACCGGCTCAAGATTCCTAGGGAAACAATGACCAAAGGAATAAAGGCCTTCCAATCTGAAATGCCCCCGGTGATAAGGATACCCGAAAAAATAATAACTGAAATAAGGATACCCCATCCTAAATATGTTGCAATAAAATCTAATGAAGCCTTAAACTCCTTTTTGCCTTCTTCCATATGATACCACTTTCAAGCTGCTAATTCAACATCAATTTTACACTGCAAAACTTTCTCCGCATCCGCAACTCCGGCTTGCATTTGGGTTCACAAAATTGAAGCCTTTCCCATTTAACCCGTCAGAAAAATCTAATTCTGTATTCACTAAATATAAAAAACTCTTCAGGTCAGTGACTAATTTAATTCCCTTGTCTTCAAATACCTGATCCATTGGTTTTATTTCATTATCAAAATCTAGTTTATAACTTAATCCGCTGCAACCCCCGCCAACAACGCTGACACGGACAAAGTGGGTATCATCTAAACCCGATTCGCTAAAGAGTTGTTCTACTTTTGCTTTTGCTTTATCGCTGATATAAATACTATTTTCTAATGCCGTTTCCATGAGCTTTATTTTTCTATCGCAAAAATACAGTATTCTGCCGAGTCCTATACAGCTCATCTGAAATTATTCCCTTATAGCTTATAGCGAATCGAATGTAAAAGTAGTAGAATAAACTTATTGTCTTTAAAAGCCGAAGTAGTTTACATTTGCGGCTTAAAAAATTAATAGTTTTTACAAATGAAAAATCTTTTTGATACCGGTGTTGTAGATGAAATTCAACAACGAATAAATACACTCACAACGAACAGTGCACCACTTTGGGGAAAAATGAATGTGTCCCAAATGTTGGCTCATTGCCAACGACCTATGGAAGTCGCCTTAGGAGAAATGTCAACAACGCCGGCAGGTTTTTTAAAAAAAATTTTCGGCCGATTAATTAAAGGAGTCATTACAAGCCCTAAACCTTATAAACAGAATTTACCAACTGATCCGAGTTTTGTGACCGATACAACAGAATATGATTTTGGTCTTGAAAAAGAAAAACTGCATGTGACCTTAGAACGGTATATGAGAAACCAGGATAAGGTTGCTGATATTCCGCATCCTTTATTTGGGAAACTTACAAAAGAGGAATGTGGAAAAAGTCAGTACAAACATTTAAATCATCATCTCGGACAGTTTGGAGTATGATATACTTTACACAGGGTAAAAATGTGCAAAGTAGATGATGCCAATTTTGCCGCCTTTCGAAGATACTTAGATTATTTACAAAGAGAAGAAGAGAAAATGAGGTTTCATTTTGATTTGGTTGAGTAATTTGTAGATAAATGATCAATGCTTTAATTTCACTCCTATGAATAAAGTATATGTCTGTGTTGGAGATGTTCAAACTTTTCTTTGAAAGGAGACTAAGCAATTAGCCTCCTTTCTCCGAAGTTTTTTCCTTAACTAAAAAGCTCAACAACTAAATCAAAATAACATGTACTCCTATTTGTAGTCGGGCTACAAGTATCGATTAGTGTAAAAAATGGCTAGCAGCAAACTTTGTATAGAATTAAGATCAGAGAAAAATAGAAGTTTAGCCATTGAAAATTGTTTATTGATTTTGTTGTATTTCTTTTTAGGTTGAGGTATTATTTTACAATTCCTATTTCATATTCTATGTCATCCTTCCATATTTTATAAATTCGTGATAATAGTTTTCGTGTAATAACGACAATAGCTCTTTTCTTTGTTCGCCGATTATCCTTGATTAACTCATTATATTTTTTGGTAAGTGCCGGGTCAAGTCCAATAGACTGCCATTCACCTTCGATTAGTAATGAGCGAATTTCCTTATGACAACGAACCCTCATTTTCCCTTTATGTATTTGCTCGCCACTAGAGAACTCACTTGGACATAATCCAATATAGCTATTGAATTTGTTGAAGTTATCAAAACACTTTTTGTCTTGTATTTCCGTCAGCATGGTCATTGCAATAATCAAACCAATGCCCGGTGCTGATGCAATTTTATCATACTTGTTTTTGTATTTCTCATGTCGCAATAATTCCCTAATAACTTTTGTAAGGCCATGCATTTTCTTCTCAAGCCTCGTGCATCTTCCGCATTATACTGAATAACTCATTGCGTATTTAAATTGTCAATAGTAAGGTTGTCAAGCCAACTAAGAAAGTCATTTGTCCAATACCCTTTATCGTGTTCCGATGGAATCTTAATGCCTTGCGTGTTCAAGCAGTCCTTGATCATATTTTTCTTGGAACGTATATCTGATTGTAAACGCTTACGATACCGAATCAGGTTACGATCTGCTTCACCATCCTGAGTCGGTGCATCAATCGGGTTCAACAAGCCTTTGGCAAAGGATTCCCCCAATCGACGAGAATCAGTAGCATCAATTTTACTCAATATACCCTTATTGGTCTGAGGTATATCCGCAACATTCACTACTTTACACTCAATCCCTAATGATTGTGAATATCTAAACCACAATAAATGGTTGATCCTGAAAAATTAACTCGCTCTAGAGTTTTGATGGTTGTTTATTTTACTTTTGTACTCAACATAAAAAGGTCTGTTTTGTTGGTTAAAAAAATATTTGATGCTAAATTCATTAAGACATCTCAAACAACATTTACACCTTTTTATTACATGGATACTTTGTAAAATACAGATAAAATTAAATTGGCTTGAATGCATAAAATTATCATGTGTAGAGTATAATTTTTTAAGAAACTAAGTTATCTGGAGCTAAGGGTCTGTTATTTATTTGCATTATATGCATGCACCGGAAGCAAATTTAGTCCGCTCGTACCGGCCTTCATAACCGAGCCTCCAACAAGGAGTCCGGTACCCACCGCAACACCGGCTCCGGCCACCGCCAAAAACTGATTGGCACTTGTATCGTCGCCGAATATGGCTGTAATAAACGCACCAAAAAGACCAATCACAACAGTTGGAACACCAATGCTGACGCCACTTATAATCATCGCTTTGCCACCATTTGTTTTTGCATTTAAATCCTTTTGTTCGAGGGTAATTTCTTCATTATCTGAAATCATATGAATCAAATTTTTTCGTGTATACACCACAGGCTTTCTATCAGTATCATGTTGAATGAAAACTTTTTTTGTCAGATTTCCTTTCCGGTCCGTGATGGTATCTTTTTCATTTAATGCATACACATTTATATGGCCCTTTACCACTTGTTTATACAATCGTCGACCATCACAGTTATAATAAAAATGATTGTCGAAGAACGCACATTTTATTTCGTCAATCGCATATTCTGCACTGTCAGCAGTTATACTGCGCCATTTAATAATTTGATCATTGTCTACAATTAAATCGCCTTTGTAAAAAACGGTATCACCTTTTTTTGTGACAAGGTATTGCGAATGTGATTGAGCAATAGCACAAAGTGGAACAAGGAATAAAAATAATAGAATATATTTCATTCTATAAATGTATAAAATAATTGCAAGGAATAATTTATCTATAGGAACATTTCAAATTTTCGGAATCTGAGTTTACATTTAGAAAATGCTACTGACCTTAAAATTTTAGGGTATCAATAATAATTCTCGCTTTTTTCTTGACAAAAAAGTGGAGCAATACCCTCCCTCGGCTATCGTGTACCCATTTTTAAAAGGAGATGGTATTCTTGATAAATTTGATAGAATATTTTTAGCCCTTCGATCCTTGTTGAAGGTCCTGGTCTTGCCTGTGATTCGTATCCCTTCCATCCCCTAATCTTACAATTTATCCTCAGTAATTTGTTCAATGCATTTTATTTCATCCTCGGTAAATACCCATGATGCCGGATATCCTTCTTCAGGTTCATTCTATGCCGTCCACATTTGAAACACTTTAAATACTTCTTCTATTAACCATCTGGCTTCATATCATGAGATAACAGTAGCCATCTTCTGTTCAAAGGTTTCTATAGGCCAGTCTGTTATCAAGCGCCACACGATTGCTTCTTCTTTGTCTTGGTTTATTTGCCTTGTCTCAATTACACTAAAAGTGGGGGTTTCTTTACCTAGACCTAAGCTCGCCGGTTTGTTAACAGGTATTTTAAAATGAACGAATACAGCCCTAACCTCAAATTCAACGTCCTGCTTTGCAGACTTCCTATTCACGCCTCCTTCTATGATTGTTTTGTAGCTACCATGTACTTGTTAATGTTCAAGTTGAGTATATAAAAGTTCGGAATTTTTAGAGGCCCTTTTCCTATCTGCTTTGGAACGGATCAGTAAAAATGATTTTCCATCATTAGGGCTATTTAAATAGTTGCTCATAAATATCGCCTTCTCTATCTTGGATAAAAATAATGGCCTTTGCATTCGATAGTTTTTCTCCTGTGTCCTCTACTCCTGTTTGCCATTTATAGGATTCTTTTTAACTTTTTATATTGCTCTTTACGCTGCTCATGCTTCTTTCTTACAATAAAGGGATTAGCTCCTATGCCCAATGGCATAAGGGCTAAAGCATCTACTACTAAAGTTGGGTGTATTATATGACTACTCAGATTAATTTCGGACGTCTCAGAGATTGCTAAGACTATTTTGTCAGTACAATTGGCATTGCAACAATCTCCTAATGAACAGATCATTTTTGCCTCAGATAATTTGGGGCTATTAAGTACATTATAATATCCTTTTTGTTCCGCTATGCTTTTTGATATAGACTGAATGCTGCAACTAAAGGAATTGAAAAGGGCTTTTCATATGTTGGAACCTCTAGCTAGTAAGCGGGAATCCCGAACCACATGACTGATATCTAGAATTTGAATGCCGCTAAGTTACTAACATAAAAGTGGGTACACGGTTTGGCTTTGCGAAGGGCACACCCAAAAAAGTAGATTCTAAACTAGCAGAAAATAACAATTGTTGATCTGTTAACTTCCTAACGACTTATCACTTATTCCTTATCCCTATTGCTTACTTTTGTGCTGTGATAAAAATAGGCCCCATTATATTACCTGATTTTCCGTTGCTGTTGGCACCGATGGAAGACGTAAGCGATCCGCCGTTTAGAGCGGTGTGTAAGGAAAACGGTGCAGACCTTATGTTTACTGAATTTATTAGTAGTGAGGGGTTGATACGTGATGCGATTAAGAGCCGGCAAAAGTTGGATATTTATGATTATGAAAAACCCATTGGTATACAAATATTTGGCGGTGATGAAGATGCAATGTGTATGTCAGCACGAATAGTAGAAGCAACGGCACCGGATTTATGTGATATTAATTTTGGATGTCCGGTAAAGAAGGTTGTTTGCAAAGGAGCAGGTGCCGGTATTTTGAAGGACATTCCGAAAATGATTTCGTTGACAAAAGCGGTTGTCAATTCTGTGAACATTCCGGTGACAGTGAAGACTCGGTTGGGATGGGATAATGATACACGAAATATTGAAGAGGTTGCTGAACGTTTGCAAGACATAGGCATACAAGCCTTGTCGATACATGGTCGAACACGTACGCAAATGTATAAAGGCGAGGCTGATTGGACATTGATTGCGAAAGTGAAAAACAATCCGCGTATTCATATCCCTATTTTTGGAAACGGAGATATTGATACGCCACAAAAAGCTGTAGAATATAAAAACAGATATGGCGTAGATGGTGTAATGATAGGCCGAGCAGCGATTGGTTATCCTTGGATATTTAACGAAGTAAAACATTATGCAGCGACCGGTGAAATGCTGGCTCCGCCTACGATTGAAGAGCGAATTCGAGTGTGTAAAAAGCACCTGATGCATTCATTGAAATGGAAAGGGCCGAAATTGGGGATACTGGAAATGCGCCCTCATTATTCGAATTATTTAAAAGGCTTATCGCATATCAAAGATTTTAGAATGATGTTAGTGCATGCTGAAAATATAGACATGATAGAAGAAATTTTTGAGAAAATTGTCGTGCATTATTCAAATCTTGAACTTGTAGAATAGATGAAAATAAAAAATCCGAACTTTCTATATTTAACTAAGGTCTGTCATAAACTGAAAAGAAAATTTTAACCGCATAGTCACATAGGAAACAAAGGTTTTCACATAAATTCTATGTGGTATTTCTATGTTTCTATCCTTCTATGTGGTTCAAAAAAAATCGCTTATTTCATACTGATTTTGGTGCAAAGTAATTTAGTTGATTTATTAAATTCCATTCGGATTTAGCTTGTAGTAAATAAAAAAATATCGGCGGTATGCCTTTTGTAGCGAATGTACTCGAGTTCATGAGCAAGCCCTAACTAGGTTATCCTGATGCGTCTATCAGGGCTCACTCTTTTTCTCTATACTTTCTTGCATTATACAGGACTCACTATTCATAGAAAAAAACTGTTTGTTGCAGGGCGGACATTATTTTTATTCCTATTACGCTTGAGTTCTATGACAATTTACAGCGCATTACTTTCTTTTTGATTTAAAAAAATCTTTCATCAATTGAGCGCATTCATGTTCCAAAATACCATGGCTCACAACTGTCTTCGGATGAAACGGACTATGACTGCATGTTTTTTGAAACCCGTTTTTTTCATCAGATGCACCATATACTATTTGTCCAATCTTGCTCCAATATAAAGCACCGGCGCACATAAGGCAAGGCTCTATAGTTACATATAAAGTAGCCTCCGGTAAATATTTACTACCCAAATGTTGAAAGGCTGATGTCAAGGCAATAATTTCTGCATGTGCAGTGGCATCATTTAAAAGTTCAACCTGATTATATCCTTTTGCAATGACTGTATCCTGCATCACAATCACAGCACCGACAGGAACTTCATCTTTATTGAATGCCTTTTCAGCTTCCTGAAGAGCGAGTTTCATGTATTTCTCTGCTGACATAATTTTGTTGCGGGTTAGGGAGTTACGTGTTAAGGGGCTGCAGGTCATGAATCATTAACTTATCATCGTATTTACTAACTACTTTCTACTTGATACTAATCTCCGCTTTACCAATTCCTATCAACGGTTTTTTAATATTGTGCAGTTCAATCGTGTAAACATTTCCTTCATAATCGAAAGTCATTTTATCATCTTCATTGATGACACGTTCATCTAAAATTTTATCATCCCGTTTGATGGTGATATCTACTTTCTTTCTTGTCACTTCACCGACGGTGACAATGACACTGCCATCGGTTCCTTCAATTATTTTTTGTGTATTGGCTTCCATCATACTTTGAATACCACTTTCAGGAATATTTAAATGATGTTTATTTTTTGTGGACGAAGTGCTGCTTCCATGGCTGTTGTTGCTTTGTTTATTATTGCAACTAAAGAATAGTATGAGTCCGACAACTAATAACACAGAAAGTGTAATCAATATTTTTTTCATATGCTGAAAATTTTTTCAAAGCTAAAGAGGGAAATGTTAAAAGGGAAATAAAATATGAAATAGGAAAAATGGGAACGGTATGGTATTACCCCATTTCTGAATTCTTTCATTTCCTCGTTCTCAAACCTCCACCCATGCATCACTCTCTTTCAATAAATTAATCAACTCATCAACCGCTACTTCGCTATCGATATTTCGTTTCACAACTTCTTTGCTTTTATACAATGTAATTTTTCCGACACCGCTTCCGACATAACCAAAATCGGCATCAGCCATTTCACCGGGGCCATTCACAATACAACCCATGATAGCAATTTTAACACCTTTTAAATGGTTGGTAACTGCACGAATTTTTGCTGTGGTTTCCTGTAAATCAAATAGAGTTCTACCACAACTTGGACAAGAAATATATTCTGTTTTTGATATACGGGTTCTTGTAGCTTGGAGAATACCAAAAGCGATTGAGTTGAGCGTTGAGAGTTGAGCGTTGAGAGTGGGTTTGTCAAAGGTCATGTCACCGAATTTATAACCAAGACAAATGCCATTCAGAAAACCATCTAATAATAATGCACCGGCATCGACAGAGAAATGAACAAGTGCTTCATTTAATGTATTGTGGTTGCTATCGGAAATAATAATCACCGGATTTTTTATATCCCGGAGAATAAGTTCCATACACATGCGACGAACACTCTGCATCGAATTTATATTCATCGAACTCAAACAAAGTACTGCGGGTTTATCTTTTTTTATTTGTTGAAAAAGAACATCTAAAAAATGCGGAGGATATACATTCGAATAGCAATCAAGCATAACGAAATTAAGAACTTCACTTTTATTTTCTGTATGTTCATTTACATATTGGGCAGCTTCAAAAATTGGGTAACAAGAAGTATTGGTTTTATTTTTTTGCCAGACAGAAGGATAACAAATTATACCCAGTGTTCCGGGCAACGCAAAATCAGGTACATGATTGACAAATAAATAATCGGCAGCCATATCACCAATCGTCCATTTATCATCTGCTTCATTGTAAGTATAACCGACATGTATTAAATCTGCATGAGAAAGTAGTTCGATCTTACTCATATCAGCTATGACCACCGGCACATGTTTATCACCGATATTTTTTATTGCAAACGTTTCTTGCCGTTTATATTCAAAAGGAGAATATGGCAGCGCATCAATTGTCGGTACTCGATGGCTTATCGACTCATCAATTTCATCAGTAGCAATTGTTACCCTTGTTTTCTCTTCATCTCTTTGTGAATTCCTTTTGTATTTTTCTGTGTCTATCATTGGCAAGATGGTTGAAACAATATCCTTACATACGGGCAATTCAAATTCAGGGTCTTCAGTCAATGACACACGAATGGTATCACCAATACCATCTGCTAATAAGGTGCCAATGCCAACAGCACTTTTTATTCGACCGTCTTCACCATCACCTGCTTCGGTAACACCTAAATGCAATGGATAACATTCTGCAAATTCTTCATTCATTTTTTGAACCAATAAACGATAGGCATGTACCATCACCTGAGGATTACTGCTCTTCATACTCAATACAATTTGATGATAGTCGAGCGAGCGAGCAATACGCAAAAACTCCATGGCACTTTCTACCATACCTATTGCCGTATCGCCATACCGACTCATAATGCGATCGCTCAATGAACCATGATTAGTACCAATACGCATTGCAGTACCATGTTCTTTACAAATTAAAACGAGAGGTGTAAACCGTTCTCTGATTCGTTCAATTTCTTCTACATATTCTTCATTGGTATATTCGAGTTGTTCAAATTTTTTCTTATCAACATAATTACCCGGATTCACTCTCACTTTTTCTACAATACGTGCGGCAATTTCTGCAGCATTCGGAGTAAAATGGATGTCAGCCACTAAAGGTGTATCGTATCCTCGTTGGCGTAATTCATTTTTTATATGCAATAAATTTTCGGCTTCATTTTTACTCGGAGCCGTGATACGTATCAACTCAGCACCGGCTTCGATGCAGCGAATACTTTGTTCAACCGTTGCGATGGTATCCATCGAATCGGTCGTTGTCATTGTTTGAATACGAATCGGATGTTGTCCGCCCAAAATAAGATGACCGATTTTTATTTCACGTGTTTTTAAACGTTGATATGAAGTCAGTGATGGAGAGTAGAATTGCATGGAGCAAAAATAAGGAAAAAACCGATGCCTGATGTTCGATGATTCTGCTCAAAAAATAAAGGATGGTTTTAAAGTTGATTGATTTTATGTATGAAAAAACAAAGGAAGTTGTGATTACTTATTTGTAATGCTTATTCATAAAATTACTCCATAGTAAATTCAGCCATTATAAAATTACACGAATACTAATCTCTCTTGCTGCTCACGGAATACACAGATTGCACAGAATAATACAAAGGCTGAAGGCCTTTTTTGCATTTAGCGTATTCTGAGAGATAAAATGAAAAAAATAGCAGGTATTTTATAATCAGTAAAATGCATCTTTGAAATGTACAAAATCCATTGCTGCATTCGCCGGCAAATAAATGGCGATGATATCAAAACGAATGTCTTTATATGTTTTATCGTATAAATAAATTTTCGCCGCTTCAATAACACTGCGAATCTTTTTCTTTGAAACAGATTGTTCAGGCATGCCCAAAGCGAGCGATGTTCTGGTTTTTACCTCAATGAAAATATAGCAATCATCTTTTTTTGTAATGATATCAATTTCTTTATGACCGCTGGTCCAATTGAGTTCAACAATTTCATAGCCTTCTTTGATTAAATAGTCGGTTGCTATTTTTTCACCTTTCTCACCAATTATTCTGTTTCTATACATAATTGTATAAATTTACGCGTTTAAAAATCTTATGAAGAAACTAATTGAAAAATTTTCTGTTCAGTTGCAAGAAGCACTAACCATCGGAAAGAAAGCAAAACTGACATTGCCAAAAACAAATTTTAATCAAGTATTGATCAGTGGCCTGGGTGGTAGTGGTATCGGTGCGAGCATTGTGCAGGAATATGTGTTTGACAAACTGAGCATTCCATTCCTAGTGAATAAAGATTATTTCATTCCAAACTATGTGAATGCGAATACTTTATTTATTGCTTGCTCATACTCTGGCAATACCGAAGAAACATTACAAGCCGTAGAGGCTGCCAAGAAAGCAAAGGCAACTATTGTATGTGTCACATCAGGTGGTGTCTTGTCGTTATTGGCGAAAAAAAATAAATATCCTTTGATTGAAATTCCTTCTGGGATGCCGCCACGTGCTTGTTTGGGGTATTCATTGGTACAGTTACTATTTATTTTGAAAGCGGCGAAATTATTGAAATCAACTTTTGAAGCTGAAATAAATTCGGCCATTGCAAAAATAAATAAAGACACGAAAGTCATTCAAACAAAGGCACTCGCATTGGCTTCGAAATTATTGAATAAGCAAGTGGCTATTTATTCGATGGCAGGCCGTGAAGGTTTGGGAATCCGTTTCAGACAGCAATTAAATGAGAACAGTAAAATACTTAGTTGGAGTAGTGTGATTCCGGAAATGACGCATAACGAAATTGTGGGTTGGAGAGCCGAGAACAAAGATATCGCTGTAGTGGCATGTTATCATGCCGATGATTTTGCGAAGAACCTTAAACGCTTGAAGGTATTGAAAAATGTTATCAAAAAATATAGCCCGAACTATTCTGAAATAATTATCAAAGGAAACAATTATTGGGAGCAAGCATTTTATTTTATTCATTTGACAGATTGGGTTTCGGTATTTTTATCAGACCTCAATCATCATGATCCGGTGGAAGTAAAGGTGATTGATTATTTGAAAAAGGAAATGGGGAAGTAACTAGTTGGCAATACGCAGTGGATAGCCTTAGCATGAAGTAGGCAGTATGCAATAGGCGGTAAACAAATAAGTAATAAAAAGCAATTTATAATTCTACCTGAAAATAGTTCTTGTAATTGTCACTTACAAAGATGAAATTTGCAGCATAATAAGTTTATATGAAAAAAGAATACAATCAAATAATCCTTGTCAGCAGTATTATACTTGCAACAGCGTTGCTTAGAGTAGTGAACGCAGAATTTCATATCTATAATTTGGTGCCCGTGGCTGCGCTTGGTTTATTCAGTGGTTCTATTCTTCAAAACAAACGGGCTGCCTATCTGATTCCATTGCTTGCCATGTTTCTTTCTGATATTGGATTGTCATTGTTTACACATGTTCAAGGGTTTTATGGAGTATCTCAACTTATTAATTACGGGGCCTTGGCCTTGGTGACCTTCTTAGGTACTTTTTTAGTAAAAAGAAATGCATTAAACATACTTGGTTATACATTGTCGGGTTCAATGATATTTTTCTTACTTTCAAATTTCGGAACTTTTTTGGGCGGGTATTATGGTTACTCATTTGCAGGATTTGTAGAGTGTTTCACATTGGCCATTCCGTTTTACAAAAGCGAATTAGCAAATACATTTTTTCTGAATAGCTTCTTAGGCGATATCTGCTTTTCGTTTGCCGCATTCGGCATTGCACATCTTGTATTTTATCAACAACGACGTTTGAAGATTGCCTAAATTGATTTAAGAGGTTTCTAAAAAAAATTATTGACAGAACTGAACTTAGGAATTTTTTGAACCCGGAGTTTACTTTTACCTTAGAGGAGTTTAGAAAATCCGGATAATGATATATAGAAGTTTTTAGAGATTCGCTTATGAATAATCGCCTCAATGCACACCTAGCTTTATTGGGAGCCAATTTATTTTATGGCGCAGGTTTTACTGTTGTGAAAATTGTGATGCCTTCGCTGATTCAACCTGCCGGTTTTATATTAATTCGAGTTGCCATTGTCACTGTGTTGTTTTGGCTTTCTTATTTTGGTGGTGAAAATTTCAAAACAACTATTGAGAAGAAAGATTGGAAGACCTTATTCCTCTGCGCCTTGTTTGGTGTAGCAACCAATCAGCTTTTATTTTTCGCCGGATTAAATCTTACCTCGCCGATACATGCTTCACTCATGATGTTGTCTACACCTATTCTAGTGAGCTTGTTTGCGGTGTACGCATTAAAGGATAAATTTTCAGTGAATAAAATCATCGGATTGATATTAGGTGTATCCGGAGCGGTGATACTTGTTTTACTCGGAGGGAAAGATAAAGTTGCTACGAATGCAATTCTTGGAGATTTGTTTGTATTACTGAATGCCACATCCTATGCAATTTATTTGGTGATGGTGAAACCACTGATGACAAAATACCGGCCCATCATAGTAATACGGTGGGTGTTTCTTATCGGATTATTTTTTGTGTTCCCGTTTGGTATCAAAC
>JANNYV010000194.1:0-5115 GCA_031410275.1 Bacteroidota bacterium | reverse complement strand
TCAACACCATCAAGTACGAAAAAGGTTTTGTATACTCAATCCTGACTTTATTTTCCTTTTTATAAAAAAACTTTCCGTACGAAGTAATTTTATCTTTCAGCATACTTAGGTTTTTTACTTGTATAAAATCAGATTCCACACTTTGCAATTGCTGAGAAGCCTGGGTAAATTTCTGTTTGAATAATGTAATATCCTTTATCGGAATAAAGCTGCTTTGCTGCGCATTTGCGAAACACACTACAAGGCTAAAAAAAAGTAAGAAAATAAATCTCATATGCGGTTTAAAGAGTTGTAAAAGTATATCCTTGTTCTTTACAAAATACAATATAATCTGTTAATGTATCCACCGTAATTTGACAGCGATCATGTAAAAGCACAATGCAGTTTGGTTTGGTTTTCTTTTTTAATTTATCTAAAAGCATTCCCTTCGATTTCGCTACAGTATCCATCGAACGAAGATTCCAACCAACACTTGTCATACCGGTCTTCTGAATCGCTCTTGCCAAATTAGGGTTTGTTACACCATAAGGCGGACGAAAATATGTCGGACGAAAACCTAATTCCTTTTCAACAATTAAATTCATTTCTTCTACATCAGCCTTCATGCTCCTTGCAGATTTCATATCAAACCAAAAATCATGTGAGCAGCTATGGTTGCCAATAACATGCCCTTCATCAGCGATTCTTTTTAAAATAGCTTCATTCCCTTTAATATGTTTACCAATAATAAAAAACATGGCTTTCACCCTTTGCTCACTCAAAATATCTAACACCTTTGAAGTAAATATGGGATGAATACCGTCGTCGAAAGTAAGCATGATGGTTGATATTCGATGTTCGATATTTGATATTGGGTGTTCGGACAGTTCAGTAATAGCATTACTATTTTCATTTCGAATGTCTAATAAAGAATTAATGGAATTGACATAAAAATTTAGGCCAATATAAATAGCACCCAGTACAAATACTGAAAGAATAATCACAAAAAAAATAAGCAAAGGCCACATTGACAATTTGAATATAAATGAAATGAATATAATGAACCACACCATAAGCACAGCTAAGACTGCTACTATTTTATACTTCATATCTTCTTCAATAAAATAAATGAATGATATTTATTCTTGTAATGATTATAAATCAATACATGCTTTGGCTTTATTTCTTTAACCGCTACATTACCCACATAAAGTTCCTTAGGAATTTGTCCATTTTTCAATACCATACAAGCCAATGCAAAAGCAAACGCATTGGATGTTGGATATTCACCACAGTATTTTTTAAACCCAAGAAGTTGCGCATTGCTCAATGATGAAATCGTATTTAAAACAATTTCATCATAACGGCTGTCGCCATTCATGCCAACAAAACAAGTATCAATATTCTTTTCTTCCATTGCATTCAAATACAAAAAAGAATGCAGTTCACTTTTAATATCATCACTACAACACAAGTGTATATCCACACATTCTGCATATGACCGCTCATTTTTTATATTACTCACAACAAACAAATTAGCTCCTTCTCCGGCAATTGTTCCTTCAGAAACAGCATCATAATGCTCATCTTCCTTCTTATAGGTTCCAAAACGTGAAATAATGTCAAACGAATCTTTGGTCAACTCATCAATGCCACCTGTGAGGATAGAAAAAATTTCATTTACAGATTTTTCATTCAACCACATCATGGCTTCTTGTAACGACACTTCAAACGAATGTCCACGATGCACATACGTAAAATTATGTCCATAACAATTTGTGAGCAACGCAATTTGCCCGCTTACTGTATTATGCGTCGATTGAATAAAAGCTGTTGGAGTTAGCATACTTTCATTTTGCGTTACTAATTTTCCAAGGAAATTTTCCGTATCCGCCAAACAACCATAGGCCGTTCCCAATGTAATGATATCAGGTGTTTCAAGACCCGCATCATGCAATGCCTGCTTGGCACTGGCCACACCAATACGCACCACTTTACTCATACGGCGTAGTTGCATCGGCGGCACCAACTCTTTATAACCGGGTTCAATGCATGACAACCGATTTGAAACTGGCGCTTCAAAATTTATCTCTTTCACTCTCGAATCAAATCGTTGTGCAGAAACAGAACCTATTCCATTGATATAAAACCCCATTACTTTTTTTCTTTTGCTTTACTAAAAATAATTGAGGTGCAATTTCCACCAAAGCCAAATGAATTACTCATAACATGATTCACCTCAATATCTTCTATCAATTCTTTATTCGGTGTAAATGATAATTCCTTCATGGTAGTTTCATGCCTGAGATTTGGGAATACAATATTATGTTTCAAAGCCAAACATGAATACACGGCTTCCAATGCACCACAGGCTCCGAGAGTATGACCTGTATTGGCTTTTGTAGAACTAATCAAGGGCATTGCATTTTCAAACAAGCGTTGTAATGCAATTCCCTCACTCGAATCATTATTCGAAGTACCGGTACCATGTGCATTTACATATTGAATTTCATTTGCCAACAGCCCGCTCATATTAAGCGCTTCCTTCATGGCTTTATAATTTCCATTGCCTTCTGCTGATGAGGCCGTTTGATGAAACGCATCATTTGCATTGGCATAACCCGCAACCTTTCCATACACCCGCAACCCTAATGCTTCTTTTACTTTATCGCTGACCAACACCACATAAGCTGCACCTTCACCCAGATTTAAACCCTTTCTATTTTCATCAAATGGCTTCGAAGGTTCACTATCTAAAATCATTAAAGTATTAAACCCATTCAATGTAAATCTGCATAATGCATCTGCACCACCGGCCACCACGATATCTAATTTATGATGTTTTAATAAACGGCTTGCATGAATAATTGCATTCGCTGATGATGAACACGCTGTGCTGATCGTTGTCACAAAATCGTTGATACCTAAATGCTCCGCTACCAATTCTGTTAAACTTCCACATTCATGATGAACTACATCATGTAAATGACCTTTTGATTTATCCTGTAAAAACTCTTCATAAAAAAAATCACTTTTATCCATGCCGCCGATTGTGTTACCGGAAATAAAACCGATTCGGTACTCAGTGAGTTGAGGGCTGAGAGTTGCAAGTTGAGAGTGAGATTCTGCATTCCTAACATCTGACATCTGACATCGAACATCTAACACCGCCTCCATTGCCGCTATCGCACTCAAATAAACCGTCCTCGGCAAACCATTTTTCATTCCACAGAGCAAAGCTAATTCCTCATTCGATTTTTTTATTTCACAAACCGGTAAATCATTGGTATGCATTGTTTTCAAAAATTCCGGATACCCTACTCCGCTTTGCTTATTTTTCAGCGAAGCTAAATTCTCATCCACATTCATTCCAATAGAAGAGATTGCTCCCAGCCCGGCTATCCAAACATGTTGTTGTAAATTCGTATTCAAAAAATAAATGATTAAGAGATGTAAATGTAAAATCTAAATTCGAAGTTTCACTAAAAGGCTTATAAAGATTAAACGAGTTGCATTTTGGTAACACCGGCATACCATTGTTGAATCACTTCTGCATCCAATTTTCCGGCACCATTCTTTTCAATCAAACATAAAAAAACATCGGCTATATCATTCCCAATTTCAACATAACCTATGACTCCCATCGATAAAATTTCCTGTTCAAATAACAAGGTTGTATAATCAACCAATTGTTTTGCATCAAATTGTTCCGCAACAAAAAACGTATTTTCTCCTTTAAAATGATTTCTAATTGCTATTTCACCCATCACAATATTGGGCAATGTATACACAAATAACGCCGGGCTCGCTATGTCCTTTATACTCTCTTGATATTTTTTATCTGTTGTTAATGAGGACGATTTATTTTGCAAAATAATACCTTTCTCATAGGGCGAAATAGCGTCAGCTACATTTCCTTTCAATAAATATTCTGAACCTAAAAAGCCAAATTTACAAAGCGTATCCATTTTATAAAACTTGGGATAATTTATACCAAGATGTTTATACGCACTCAATAAAAATTTATTCAATACTGCTCCTTCAGAAAAAACGAGTTCCCCATCTACCGAAATAGTATTATTTTTTATTTGTACAACACGTGAAACTCCAAATGTTCGATTCATATAAATTTATTCAGCCTTCGCAAAAAATTGGGCGTGCCCCCGAATGCGAAAAGCAGTAACTCTTCTGACAAAGTACGGATTGTGTAGCTTTTCTGCTTCGGGGCCGGGCTATCACTCCAAGTCCTCCCCCTGACGCTTCGGTCAGGGGTCCGGGCTTTTCGTTACTATCCCTCACGCATCGTCGATTCATATTCGCACTCTAAATTAGGTGCAAATTATTTTAAATAGTAACAGCAGAACCTTGGGTTTGCCTGATAAAATTCGCCAAGGTCTTTACCTGTTTCATATGATTCATCACAAACGGATTTGTTTCATCCCATACATAACCAGCTAGCACGGAGCAAATTTGTTTTCGCATATCGGAATTCTGATTTTTCGAAAAGAAAATCGTATGCAAATCACCATCATACCATCCCATCACAAATGTCCGGAATACATTTACACCTTGCATACAAGGTTGCATATACTCCTCTTCCCAATCAACAGTCTCACCTTTCAATTTCTTAATCACCAAATGCGCCGCATTCTGCGCCGACACACTCGCAAGTGTCACACCACTCGAAAACATCGGATCTAAAAACTCAGTTACATTCCCGGTTAATACAAAACCATTTCCATAAAATTTATCGGTTGTTGCACTCCATCCTTTCAATTCTCTTGGCTCAAATACCATCTCACAATTTCCGAAACGCTCACGCAATTCATCTTGCGAGTTGACCAAATAATTTATTTTCTCTGTCGGTGTTCCGGTTAAGGTGGCAAAAAATTCAGGGAAGCCCACAAAGCCTAATGAAGTATTTCCATTGCTGAATGGAATACACCAAACCCAAGTATTTGCATTATATACATAAATAGTAATCCGGTTTGGTTCTTGCGCTACAGTATCTCTGTTCTTGTCGACAAGAGAAACCTTGTTTACACATTATGTCGACAAGAACAGAGATACTGTAGCGCAAGAACCAAACCGGATTACTATTTATGTATATAATGCAAATACTTGGGTTTGGTGTAT
>JANNYV010000193.1:0-2466 GCA_031410275.1 Bacteroidota bacterium | reverse complement strand
CTTGTTGCTGGAAATGGACAACCCAATGTGGCAAAGCCAACGGCCATTAATAATAACTTGGTGTACACAGGTTGGTATCCTAATCTTACTGAACGTTGGTTATTTACATTAAACGACAGCAGTATTTCGTCTTTGTTAACTTGGGATGCAGACAGATATTATAATGGTTCAGCATGGGACCCGACTTACGTGATGGGCAATAATGACAATGATATGCTTTGCGGCTACGTAATTGACGGTGGTGTAAATACACCCATGGTATATGACGCCTCGTCAAGTACGTTTGATGTGTTGCCATTTGCTAACCAAATGAAAATTCACGACATCAATAATGCCAATAAAATATGTGGAGAATATAAAATGGCAAGTGGTGTATGGTGCGGTTTCTATGCCGATTATTCGGCAGGAGCTATCTCGGGCTTTCATGCTATCAGCTCATTGTTTAATGTCACTACCATACAAAGTGTTATTAATGGAGTCAATGACAAAGGCGAATATGTAGGTTCGTATTTACATCCTACATCAGGCAAATGGATAGGATTTATTTACCGGCCAAATTTAAATGAATACAGATTACCGGGCTTTGCATATGCAACAGATACCTGGTCTATTGTAAATAATAATGTGAATAATGCAACGGATCTTTTTACACCTAGTTATTATGGTAATTTTAATTATAATGTTGTAGACCCTTATACCTATAATGGATTTCCCCTCATTAATAATGCAATTATAACCATGAATGGCGGGAACGGGTATAATCTTCCACCAAGCTCAAGTGTCACCTGGAAAGGCTTTGCAAAGGAAGATGCCGCGGCACAATTATCGATTATTCCCAATGTTAGTTTTTATGAAAATAATTTAAAGCCCTTATTGTTTAATAAATACTTTACAACAACCTATGTAAGTAATCCGTTCGCTGGGTATTGTTTTGGCTTTTCATATTCTGTCTTGCTCAGGAAATACAGACAGGATAAATTTAACCAATGGTATAATATTCCATTGAACACAAATATTTCAGCTGTCGTAAATACCGATACGAATTCTGTATTGGCAATTGAGCGAATGTTCCTCAAACAAAATGATCCGGCATGGAGTTCAAAAATGTTTCCGATTACAACAAGTTACTGGAGCGGTATGTACCGCATGAAGTACGAATTTAATCAGGATAGTCTGCATACAAACCCTCAGTCAGTAGGCCTTGGTTTGGGTGGCCCTAACCCCGGCGGACATAATGTACTGCCTTATAAAATTAGAACGCCTAAGAAATTTCCGTTCGATACCCCGGCGTTGCAATATGATACACTTTACGTATACGACTCAAGCAACCCCAATGATTCGACGCAGCAATTTCTAGTTAAAGCCCCATTAGTAGGCATTTCAGGGCAAACAGCGAGCAATACCAGTTGGCCAACAATGTATGAATTGCGTTTTCAAAAAATTGGTATCAGAGATTTAGTTGTCAATCAGTTTAGTACATTATTAAAGAAGGATAGATCCTTACAAGATAGTGTCTTCAATTTTGCTATCATGAAAAATTTATATTTCAATGTAAAAAACAGTTCACTCGATGTTATGAAAAATGACGCCGGTGGGTTTTCAAATGCTTGTAATAATATTCTGCCTGCAGCAACAGAACAATTTAATTCACCGGTCCCTAAAAAGTATACAAGCGATACGTTGTCAACATTTGTTATGAATTCGTCGAATTATACAGATTCATTAATGTTGTGGGGCATGACAAAATCGTACTTATGTATGGGCATTTCAAGAAAAGCCTTACCGGCAGAAAGCGATCATTCAACATTCAGCCACAGAACTATGACCTATGGCAATCCGGATAATGTAACCAAAAAATTAAATTGCTATTTTATTCAGGTAAAAACGGATGGTACACAAGCAGCCACCGTATTGGTAAATGATTTAGACATGAATCAGAACGATAGTATACTCACCGAAAACCCTGAAGATTATATTTATAAAATCACAAAAATTTCAGCCGGAACTACAACATACAATCTCACCACCTATACGTTTAATAATGATACCGCTAAACAGTTTAATGCAAATAATATTCCGTTAGATGCAAATACATCACATATCATTGATGGGTTCTACGGAAGCAATCAAAACCAAACAGTGATTTTTGTCGACAATGGTTTAAATGGAGTTTTTGATGACACATTATATGTTAGCGAAGTACCATTAAGCATAATTAATTCACCTCTTCTTTCTCAACAGGAGTTTTCTATTTATCCGGTTCCTGTAAATAATGAATTGCATATTGACGGTAAGAATATTCCGCATGATGATTATTCAATTATAATAACAGGGATGAGCGGAAATATTGTGGTGAAGCAAGAATCGAAAAATCAAAAGGGAAATACTTCAACCACAATAAATACAAGCTCGCTGGCCAAAGGAAATTATCTGCTCTTTATCCGCAATGGAAATGGGGATGTGGTT
>JANNYV010000192.1:0-13221 GCA_031410275.1 Bacteroidota bacterium | reverse complement strand
GATCAGGGAATACCCAATGACAATTTAAATTTTTATGATTACCCATATTAGTTGCAAAGCCACACTATGTCAAGATGTAGAGTCTTGCACAATTTTTTTAGAACGCTGATTGAATAAATGCATAGATTAAAGGATTTATACTTTTCCTGAATATGACAGCAAATGATTTCCGCCAAAGGCGGCAAAGATCAGATCCATCTGTATTTTTGAGTAGCACATTAAAATGTAAGTCCCTTAGTCAGTCAAATCTATCTATCTGTTTAATCCGTGTTCCCTTGCTTTCATTACCAATTAGGAATTTATAGGAATTATGGGTAATCCTATAAATTTTATACAACACTAATGATGATGATGATGACTGCTTGGCAATTTGATAAACTCATCTAATGAAACTTTTTGTTCCTGCAAATTTACTTTTTGCTCCAATACATAAAATAATTTTTCCGTGACAATTTTATTATGAAGTTCATCCACAAATTTTTGATCATCCAATTGTTTTTCAATAAACGGTTCAAACCAATCATCATTCATGGCAGGCATATGACCTTGTTGACTAAAGTAACTCATGATTTGCATACGAGCTGCATCTTCTAGTTCTTCTTTATCTACTTCAATTTTATTTTCTTCAATAATTCTATCGGTAATCAACTGCCAACGAAGTTGATGATCGAATGAACCATATTCTTTTTCTACTTGCTCAGGCGCTTTATATGTTTCCCCGCCAACACTCATCCAACGTTTCAAAAACTGCGTTGGCATATTGATAGGTGTTTCGTGTACCAATTTTTCGAACAATTCATTATGCAGTCTAATTTTCGCCTGCGATTCCCAATAGCGTTCAATTTCTTCTTTTAGAATCGTTGCAAATTCTTCTTCTGTTTCCAAACCCTGACCCGGATAAATTTTTTCATACATATCTTTACCTAATGCAACTTTTTCTATCAACCCGACCTTAGTAATGGTCATTTTAAAATTTTTGTCTTTGGCAGATTCATCAGCGGGGTTCAACCCTAAGTCTTTTAAAATGGCCGGCAATAATTTTTCATCAAAACTAGTTCGGAGATTAAATAGGATGGTGTCTTCATTTTTCTTTCCCATGAGTTGTTGTTGCAAACCGGGAGTAAAATATTTTACCAACAACGAATTGTCTTTTTGAATACCGCCTTCAATTACATTTCCGTTTGCATCTGTTTCATCAAAGACAACATTTAATACATTGTCTTCGCAGGTAACAGTTTCAGGCTCCGTCATATCGCCTGCTTTGTATTGAAGTTTTTCAATTTCGGCTTTCAACATATCATCATTTACAATCACTTTATGCAAGGGAACCGTTTCAGCGCCTGACAGCAATGGGATATCAAAATGTGGGCGGGTTCCGATTTCAAATTCGAAGGTATAATCTTTGGGGTTGTTTGCATCAAAACTCAATTGCTCTTGTCCTTCTGCAGGAATAGGCCGCGCAAATATTTCTGCTTTATTATTAATTAAATGCTCTTCTAGTTTTGTTCCGGCAACACGTAATACTTCGTCAGAAAAAACAGATTGTCCATACATCTTACGAATCACTGCAATAGGTACCATGCCCGCTCTAAACCCAGGGATAGCGGCTTTCTTACTATATGATTTTAATGCTTTATCAACCGCAGGAAGATAATCTTCTTTAGTGAGTTGAACGGTTACTTTTTCGTGTTGAAGTCCTATATTTTCCTGAAAAACTGTTGCCATAATAATGAATATGTTTTTTGTAGTGAATGATTTAGATGAAAGAAAAGCCTCATGCTGAGGCATGAGACTTTTCTTTAGTGCCGGCAAAGCTACAACTTTCGAATTATTTTTTACAGAATTTGAAATTAATTTTAGAGTTTTCAAATCAAAAGGGATGAAAGAATAGGAAGTTGAATGAAAGTGGGTAGGAAATGAAAATGATATCATGATTCATACTCATTCTGCCCAGTGCGGAAGAGGGTACAAGTTTCGGACCGGTTTATTGTTGATATGCGATCTATTTTGAATTTTATGCAATGAAGATGATTAGAAACTATTTTTCAAGATTTTTAATCATTGCCAATAAAATCCTAGAAAGCTCATTCGCATGGTTAATAAATTCTTCAAAGAGATTTTTGTTTACTTTTTCTTGTTGGTGCAGCAAATCCGCGACTGCAACATATTCAAATATGTAAGTTCTTGCAATTACATAAAAACTTCTTCTATCGTGTTTGGAAAATTTACCGGAGCCTTCTGCAATATTTAATACAATACTCATGGCAAGGTATATTGCTAGCATCTATCAAAAGAACGCTATCAAAAGATATTCTAAGTGTACTTGAAAAGCTCAGTGCAGATAATTGTTTGCAGGTAAAGGAGATCACTCTTGATATAGCAAGGAATATGGAAGTTGTTGTGAAATAATATTTGACTACTTTCTAAAGGTAGTTGGACGTAATGGTATCCGACATTTGACAATCTTCCAAAAGTTGTCAAATGTTAGATACGCTCATATTTCCAATGTCGTTTTTTGCCTTCACTAATCCACTCAATGGCTTGCGTCATTCGCTTCATTCTGGTCGCTTCTGTTTTGGCATCCACTATCCATTCAATGTATTCACGTTTGCAGGATGGGCTAAATGCATCAAATGCTTTTTGTGCCGGTTTATGCTGTTTCAATTCCTTTAAAAAATAATCCGGAATTAGAAGTTCTTTTTGGGAATCCGGATTTTCTTTTTTCGGAATTTTAATACCTTCATCATTTAGCTTCATGGCTTCTTGGATATAAGCAATTATTTTTTTGTCAGAAGGCAAATCATTCAATGACCTAATTTTTCCGAAATGTCCCATGGCTATTTCACTCTTTGCAACAGCCAACAATGATTTGTCCTTCATGAGGCCGGCTTTCCAAAAACCAAATACACAATGTTCTTTGAAGGCGGCCATACTACACATCATTTCGACTTTATAATCGAAGTGAGGAAACCCCCACTTAATTGTTTCTTCTACATCGGCACATGCAGCATGTACTAAGGCTCTCAAATGATTCAGCACAGGTTGTGCAAATGCCTGCGATTTTAAAATATAAGCATCAATACGTTTATCTGTTTTCATACAGTAAAAATAAATAGGTCAACAATAAAATACAAACACAGTTCAAAGTCTATTTGAAAATAAACTGTTTATTCTTTCACTATTTTCGATGTTATAATTCCTTTTTCGCCCTTCATTGTAAGCACATACACTCCTTTAGGTAACATAGAAATATCTAGTGTTTGCTTCACTTCGTTTGCTTCATGCAATGCCATTGTTTTTACCGTATTTCCCATCATATCAGAGAGCGAAAGTGTAGAGGCTTGTACTTCATTCCAACGCACATAAATAGTTATTTCATCTGAAGCCGGTACCGGATATATATTCATTTCACCTGCTATTGTTTTTGTATCGCGAACACCTTCAGGTGTATAATTTTCATAATAGTAATTGGTCTTCATATAATGCACCCATGTACTGCTGCCACTATCCCAAGTATCATATGCATCCTGTAGAATTTGCTGAAATGAATTGTATTGATACTGATGAAAATCTACATTGAACCATCCCGATGAACCATCCCAATTTTGAATAATTCTAACGGAAGGATACAAGCCGGCACCATATTGCAAACTGTCTTTGTCTAGTGGTACCCAAGCCGGTATAGACAAGTCCCAAGTTGAATTTGTAGTTGATACCAATTGGTTACTTCCATTATATAAATAGGCTGTTTTATAATCATTCTCCCAGGCACTTGTTCCGTCCCACACTTGCTGAACAACAAGTAATAAATTATTAGATGCATTGTATGTAAATGTATACAAATCGAGTTTCTCCCATGCGCTGCTTGTGGTGTTATATTGAAAGGTTTTAAATTTCGAAATATTATTATTTGCATCATAAAACACACTATCTGACATATTTGGAACCCAAGCCAATAAGCCGGCATCCCAAAGGAGATAGTTCATATAAATTACTTTGTTGTTTGCGTTATAGGTATAATTATATTTTTCGATATAGGTAGTTCCTGCTGAAATGGAGGTATCTAATTCTGATATGATTCGTTCATTGGCATCATAGGTATAAGAGATATTGCTGTAGAAAGGTATTTGAAAATAGGTTGTTCGTTCACTTTCAAGTTTATGATTCGAGACAAAACTACAAGTACTGCTATCGTCCGGTATATAAGCGCTTGAGCCTATATCATAACTCCAATAATAACTGCTGTCATACCGGTTTTGCATCTTATCATACAAAGAATTGGTTGAATAGGTCAGCTCGAATAAACCTGCCGTTACATCATACCCATAATTTGATTTGAAATAATAATGAGTCGAATCCAATGGGTCATAACTTGCCGGTGGTGCTGTAAAGAAATGACCGGCCTCGGCTATCAGTCGAGATGCACCTCTAGTTTTTTTAACAGGATTTGTTTGAATAGTTCCTTTTAAAATTGCCTTGATTTTATATAAATTTTTTTGCTCCTTAGTCATTGAAGCATACGGCTGATTTTTGTCATTCTTATGTGCTTGCCCAAATGCACAATTTGCTGTTAGCATAATAAACAGGATGGAGTAGAATATATTTTTCATCATCATAATTTTTGTCAAATGTATTTTGTTTTTGCATAAAATGATACTTCGAAAAGTTAATTTTGATGAAGATTATTATTAAGTGATTAAGAAGCCACCCAAGCCGGCTATAATAATCCAAGCATCTTATCAACTATAGTATTAAATGTATTGACTTCTTCATCAGAAATATGATCGAATAATGTGGTATTGGCGAATTCTGTTTTATCAATTTCCTGTAAAAAAGCTAAGGCCTTCTCGGTGATGATCACATCGGCATTTCGTTTATCAAATTCATTGGGTTGCTTCGATACCAAATCTAATTTATACAGCCTTTCAACAAGTCGTGATGCGTCACTCATTTTATCGAGCATCCTATCGCGCAGCAAACTGATATTAGAAGGTTTAGGATATTGTCCGCGGAGAATGCGAAGAATATTATATTGTTGCAGCGTTATGCTGTATTTTTTTAAATTAGTCTGTTGCTTGCTGGTAAATGAGTAGGCTAAATACAGCACTCCAATTTGGGCTTTTAAATTAGGAGAGGCAAAAGGAACATTCTGTTTAATCAGTCTTTCTAAGTTATTATTCATGTAGTGTTAAAAATTTTCTTCAATCAAATGTATACAAATTAAGTAAACGGCAAATCATTGTATTTATTTGAATCGAATACACTATTAAAATCGCTGTTGAAATAATTGATTTTATCAATCAAAAGGCTACAACAATCTCAGAACATCATATTCCTCCGTCTTCTACTTCTGACTTATCGCCTCGTAAACGTCTGAAACTTTTTCGGGCTTCGGTGACATAGGTGCTGCCCGGATATTTTAAAATTAGCTGCTCATACAAGCGTTTTGCTTCATCTGTATTTTTAAAGAAGGTCTCATTGATGAGAGCCAAATTATATAAAGCATCATCAGCCAATACATCATCGGCATAGTTTGTTACTATTTTTTGTAAGAGCATGGCAGTCTCACTGTAATCTTGATGTTTGGTGGCGATGCGTGCACGAGTCATTAAAATATCATCCATCAAAGGATGCTTGGGAAATTTTGCAGTGATACTGTCTAAAAGTGCCAAAGCTTCATCATCTTTATTTTGAAACTCTAGCAAATCAGCATTCGCAAATAACATTAAGGGTGCTGTATTGCTATCTGCAGGCGGATTATTTTCCGTAATCAATACAGATAAATTCAACGCATCATTTGCAATCAATTCTGATGTCGACGATTTTAAAATATCTAATTGTCCTTGAGCCCAAACAAAATCGCCCGTATAATACGAGAGTTTGGCATTTCTGAAACGGGCTTCTTCGCCTAACATATCTTGTTTAAATTCCTTATCCACTTGAGAATATAGGAGTGTACTTTCCCATACATTATTTCGCACTAATTCGTAATCACCCATTTCTAATTTACAACGACCTTTCAATGCTTGAGGAACATTATTTGCTTTGACCACATTATTTAAAAGGTCAATGGCTTTATCAATATCATGCGCATAGCGCGCTTCTAATTCGGCATATTCTCTCAACGTTTCTTTTTGCATGTATTGAGGAACCTCATCTAAGAAAGCTGCATATTCTACACCCAATGCTTTTACATCTTCCTGGGTATAATGCGGATTATGCTGAAGTTGTACTTTCATACAAGTCAATTTTTCGCTGCGTGCCATTAAATAATAAGGTTGCTCTTTTCCGAGTGCAGCGACTGCATTATAAGCCGCGATTGCTGCTTTGTATTCAAACTCTCTAAAACATACCCTGGCAAAACCAACCATACGACGTCCACCTTCATTGAGTTTGGTATCGATTGCTTTGATTTGAGCAAACGCATTTTCATAATCCTTCAATTGGATATACATCCATGCCATCAAATCGGGATAGGCTTCTATATCAGGATTTTTTTCGATTCGTTTTTGTATTTTCTTTTGCAGATCTTTCAACTTATCAGGCTTATTCATGATACGTTGTAAAGTTGCTTTTATCTCTTCTGATTTTTCGGGTTTTGATGCATAAAAATCGAGCAAGCTTTCAATTGCTTTTTCAACATCGCCTTTTTTATTATACAGCAATGCCAATTCTTCGGCGTATAAATAGGGGTTTTCTTTTAAATAGCTTTTTCCTTTTTCATACACTGCAATCGCATGATCGAGGTCAAGATCTTTTTCGAACAATGAGGCGTTCGCTCGAATTTCATCATCATCATTTTTGGTATGGTCGATAATTTTTTCGGTCAGCTTAATGGCTTTCTTTTCTTCGCCCAAACCTTTATATACTTTTACCAATTGATAATTGATTCGTGCATTATCTGCATTTGATTTCAATAATTGCTTTACTACTTTTTCGGCTGTCTTATAATCTTTTAAGCCCATGAGGCTTTCCATATAGGCATTTTGAAGGTCCTGGTCTTTGGGTGAATATTCGAGCAATTGTTTGAAGGTTGCGGCGGCCTTTTCGTAATTGCCGGCCAACAAATATTGTTTGGCAACATTTATAAGTTGTTCCTGTGCAATGACATTGCCTGCAAGCAAAACGCAAATGAGTATGGAAAGGATTTTTTTCAAGGAGACAAATATCCGAAATAAATCAGAAGGAGAGAAAAAAATATGTTATACCAATCATAATTTACAAGGAGTGAATTCGCCTAAATATTGGTACAATGAAGCGACCAAAATCTTATCATCCATGATTGAACATGAATTGGGCTGCGTGAGGGATAGTAGTGGAAAGCCTTTTTTGCAACGCCGGCAGGGTTATAACCAGCAGCACATTTAACCCTGCCAGCGTTAAGCAAAAAAGCTTGGAACGAATAGCCCGACCCCGAAGCAGACCCGTTGACGAATTACAATCAAAACAAGGCTCTCGTGAACGGGGCACTTCGGGGGCACGCCCAAATGAGAATTACTTGTTTAAATTGTATCATTTTCAAATTATATTTGCGCCTATGTCAGACATTACTATATACAATTCACTCAGTCGTCAGAAAGAAAAATTTGAACCCCTTCATGCCCCTAATGTGGGCTTATATGTATGCGGACCTACTGTATACAATGATGTGCATCTTGGTAATGTACGTACGTTTTCATCGTTTGATATGATATATCGTTATCTGGTTTTTGCAGGGTATAAAGTGCGTTATGTTCGTAATATTACGGATGCCGGTCATTTGACAAATGAACGCGGCGAAGGCGTTAACCGGATGGAGTCGCAAGCAAAATTAGAAAGCTTGGAACCAATGGAAATTGTGCAGAAATATACGGTTGGCTTTCATGATATATGCAACCTATTTAATTTAAAGCCACCGACGATAGAACCAACGGCCACCGGGCATATTATTGAGCAAATTGAAATGATAGAGACCTTGATTGAAAACGGATTCGCCTATGAGGTGAATGGTTCGGTTTATTTTGATGTGAAAGCATTTAATGAAAAATATAAATATGGGGAGCTTTCAGGAAGAAATATTGATGAACTGATAGCGGGCTACCGGGATTTAGACGGACAGGATGAAAAGAAAAATTCAATTGACTTTGCCCTATGGAAAGCAGCCACACCGGCTCATATCATGCAATGGAGATCGCCGTGGGGACAGGGTTTCCCGGGTTGGCATTTAGAATGTTCGGCGATGAGTACAAAGTATTTGGGTAAACAATTTGATATTCATGGCGGTGGGATGGATTTGAAATTTCCGCATCATGAATGTGAAATTGCACAAAATATTGGTGCCTGCGGTATCGCGCCGGTTCGCTATTGGATGCATGCAAATATGCTTAATTTCAATGGGCAAAAAATGAGTAAGTCATTGGGCAATTCTATTTTGCCGATTGAGTTAATTACCGGAAATCATGTTTTATTAGATAAGGCTTATTCGCCAATGACTATTCGCTTTTTATTTTTGCAAACCCATTATTCATCTGAATTAGATATTAATATTAAAGGCTTGCAAGATGCAGAAAAAGGATTGAACAAATTGATGGAAGCAAGAAAGGAAATACAAAATTTGAATGTCCAAATTCCAAATTCCACAGGACAAAAATCAGACATCGATTTAAAAATACAAAAACTATGTGACGATTGTAAAGCTAATATGGATGATGATTTTAATACGCCGCGAACGATTGCCTCCTTGTTTGAATTGACTACGATTATAAACAGTATAAAGGATGGTAATATTAAACGCGAGCAGGTGCATTCTTCATCGGTAATATTATTGCAACAAACATTTGAAGATTATTTGATTACTGTCTTTGGTTTAAGACCCATTGAAGAAAATAATAGCGGTAAGCTCGATGATGTGATACAAATGCTCATCAGTATGCGCAAGGAAGCGAAGCTGAAAAAAGATTTTGCTACCAGTGATAAAATCAGAAATGAGTTATTGGAAAAAGGAATTCAATTGAAGGATGAGAAAGACGGTAGTATGAGTTGGACATTGAATTAGACAATTTGAGGAAACCGAAATAAAGAATACGACTTACATTTTCCCAAAGCGCCTATTAAAATACTTCCCGAAAAATAATCCTATCAAACTGCCCAATAGTGCGCCTCCTAGGATGTCGCTCGGATAATGAGCACATACATACAACTGCCCGTAACAAATGAGTATAGCCCAAAAAAGAGAGAATGGCGTAACAAATTTATATACATGTTGTAATGTTATGATCATAAACATCGCCATCCCAAAATGATTGGTCGCATGACTCGAAGGAAAACTAAACCCGCTTCCGCAAGGAATTAATTCGCGTATTGTAAAAAAAAGATTTGCGTTACACGGACGCAGGCGATGAAAGAAAGGTTTTAATAAACTGGCGCTGATAAAATCGGAAAAGACAAATGTCACAAAGAAGAACGCACACCACCACAACCCTTTTTTGCCAAGATTCTTCCACATGAATACCAATAAAAATAAATAAAGCGGGGACCAGAAATAAGGATTACGAATCAAAGGCATGATGGTATCGAAAAATAAATTCCCACACGTGACATGTATAAAATACAATACCGATTCATCTATATGTTGAATAAAACCAAGCATCTATTTTGTAAATATAAGAATCATTCTTGGTGACGATAATTCATGGTATGCCTCAAGTTGGTAATTCCCAAATACTTGTTGCAATGTTAAACCTGCAGAAGTAAATAAAGTAGTCATTTCACTGAGTGTAAAACTATTCAACGATTCTTGGAAATGAAATGTCTTGCCTTCATCATCAATGTCAATTTGCTTAATCAATCGTTGCGCTGTATAGCTTCGTTTAATATTGAACTGCACTTTTTCGATGATTTGTGTTTCTACTTTCTTCGCATCAATATTTTGAATGGCAAAATTCCTGTTCACAAAATCAACAAGTACTATACCATTTGGCTTTACGGCATCATGCATACTTTTAGCGGCGAGTAAATTATCATGTGCTGTTTTGAAGTAACCAAAACTTGTAAATAAATTACAGACCATATCATAATAATTTGTTCTGAATGTATGTCGCATATCATGCACATAAAAATGCAGCTTATCATGTGCCGACTTCAATGCAAAATCGATACTGTTTCTCGAAAGATCGATTCCTGTTACATCCAAGCCATGTGAAGCAAATGCGACTGAATGCCTTCCTTTGCCACAAGCCATATCTAACAAGGTTTGTCCGGCATCGGTATGAAAGTGTTTAACAATAGTCTCTACAAATTTAGTGGCTTCATCTTCACTTCTGTTTTTATACAATATGTGATAATAAGGTGAATCGAACCATTCTTCAAACCATTCTTGCATTCGTGAAATTTTTTCTTTTGGCAAATGTATTCATTTTAGCCGATGGCTGCTAGCTGTTAGCTTTGATATCGATGTTGAATATTACATTTTCATTTTAGTTGGTTTTATCTGTCGACTATTAAAAAGAACTATCCTTTACATTTTTTTGCTATGAAGCGTAAGCAAATAAATAGCATCGATTATGTTTGCAATCTAATTGTTGACAATCAGACCGTACGATTTAATAAGTTTACAAAAAGGTTTGAACAATTTGATAACGGAGGAATTGAACTTTAGAATGTGATATTTGTACAGAAAAGGAATAAGCAAAAAAATGTATTTATAGATGTCTTTTTGGAATTTAACAATCCTCGCAGCAAATAGTAAAATAAGAAGGCTCAAATCAATGACCGAAGCCCAACCTTTTCTCAAGTTGTAGAACTTTATAAAAGTTTCGAAAAACAATTCCCAAACTATTACCTTTTTCAAGTTGCAAACACTATTTTTGCCCGTCTGCTGATAAGGCAGGCTCAACTTTTTTGATATGCCTACACAATATTATTTGTTTTTAAGTCTCGCGTTGTTTTGCATCGGCGTGATGGGTGTATTGATGCGCAGAAATGCCATCATTATTTTGATGTGTATCGAACTCATGCTCAATGCGGTGAACCTGCTGATGGTAACTTTTAGTAAAATGCACAACGATTCCGGTGCTCAAATATTTGTCTTTTTTATTATGGTGGTTGCTGCCGCTGAAGTGAGTATAGGCTTGTCTATCATCGTATTGATGTACAGAAAAATTCACTCGATTGATGTCAACATTTTAAACAGATTAAAAAACTAATTTTCCGCGATGATCAATGCAGTGTGGTTAGTGCCTTTGTTTCCTTTTCTTGGTTTTTTAATAACCGGCCTCGGGCGAAATAAACTCGGTAAGGCAAGCGGATGGATAGCAACCCTCGCTATTTTGGCTTCATTTATTGTTTCGGTCGGCATTTTTTTAGAAGTGAAGGCATTGCCTCATACCGAAGGGAACAGCAGTATTGTTGTGCCCTTATTCGATTTTATTAATAGCGGCTCGATGCATATTCCATTCGCCTTTCAAGTAGATGCATTGAACGCCGTCTTTTTATTGGTGATAACCGGTATCGGATTTTTAATTCATCTCTACTCTATTTCCTATATGAGCCATGATGACGGCTTCGGGAAATTCTTTTCCTATCTCAATTTGTTTGTCTTCTCAATGTTGCTCTTGGTATTGGGTGCAAATTACGTTATCATGTTTATCGGTTGGGAAGGCGTAGGGCTATGCTCGTATTTATTAATCGGATTTTGGTATAAAAATATTGACTACACCAATGCAGCAAAGAAAGCTTTTATCATGAACCGTATCGGTGATTTGGGTTTTCTGATTGGTATCTTTTTATTATTTTCAAAATTCAATACACTCGATTTTAAGGAGTTGCAAACTGCAATCGCTACGGGAAATTTTAGCACCGGATATATTACGGCAGTAGCACTTTGTTTGTTTGTTGGTGCCATTGGTAAGAGTGCGCAAATACCCTTATTCACTTGGTTGCCTGATGCCATGGCGGGGCCAACGCCTGTGTCAGCCCTGATACATGCGGCTACCATGGTTACTGCGGGTGTTTACATGGTTGCACGAAGTCATTTTATTTATACCCTGGCTCCTCATGCTCAACATGTTATTTTAATTATTGGTGTGGCTACTGCCCTCATAACGGCAACCATTGCAACGCAACAAAATGATATTAAAAAAGTATTGGCCTATTCGACGGTAAGTCAACTTGGGTTTATGTTTATGGCACTCGGTGTGGGAGCCTATACCGCTGCAATATTTCACGTAGTGACACATGCCTTTTTTAAAGCCTTACTTTTCCTAGGCTCAGGTTCTGTGATACACGCGATGGGCGGTGAACAAGACATACGAAAAATGGGCGGTTTGAAAAGTCATATGAAGATTACATACTTCACCTTTTTAATTGGTTGTATTGCGATAGCAGGCATTCCTCCCTTAAGTGGTTTCTTTTCGAAAGATGAAATTTTAATGAGCGTATTCAACTATGAAATTTATGGTAAAGTATTTTGGATACTCGGTATGTTAGCCGCATTGATGACCGCGTTTTATATGTTCCGATTATTCCTCGTAACGTTTCATGGTGAATTCAGAGGAACTGAAGAACAAAAACATCACCTGCACGAAAGTCCGGCATTGATGACCATTCCATTGGTTGTACTAGCCTTACTTGCTGCCTTCGGTGGAATGATAGGGTTGCCAAAATTAGTTGGTTCGAAACATATACTCGACGAATTTTTAGAGCCTGTTTTGCGCAGTTCATTGGCTGCCAAACCAATGATACATGAGCTTTCGCGAAACAATGAAATGTTGTTGATGGGCGTCGCCATTAGCATTGGTGTATTAGGAATTCTAATGGCCTGGTTTTATTTCAAAAAATACAATGCTCAAAAACAAGCAAGTGGTGTATTGAAAATGGCTGAAGATAAATGGTATTTCGATGAAGTATATGATGCTATCATAGTAAAACCTCTTTTTAAACTAAGTGCTGTGATGGAAAGATTGCTAGAGAAAAGTGGAATTGATGGTGCTGTAAATGGAGTCGGTAAATTGGTAGAAGCAGGTAGTAATAAATTTAGATTATTGCAAAACGGAATGGTCGGGTTTTATATGTTTATGATGGTGTTGGGAATTATTATTTTGTTTGCATTGCAAATTTTTTTAAAGTCATAAGTTGTTAGTTGAGAGTTGTTAGTTGAAAGTTGAGAGTTCTTATATTGTTTGTTTACGTTGCTTATAACTATTCGCTTATAACTATTGGCTATTCGCTTATAACTATTCGCTT
>JANNYV010000191.1:0-2309 GCA_031410275.1 Bacteroidota bacterium | reverse complement strand
ATTGTATTCTTGCAATTGATTAAATCTAGTACATTCTCTCCGATGTGACGGAGATAATCAGCACCTTTTTCTATTTTTTGATTACCTACGATATAATTCCCTGAAGGAATCACAAGAATACAATTCCCTTTTCTACTATTTATATATTGGGCTGCCTTTATAAAAGCTTCGTGATCATTATTGATTCCATTTCCCTTTGCGCCAAAATCTACTTTGATGTTCAGGCGTTTTAAAATAGATGAGTTAACTTTTCTCTGGCCTGTCAGCAATGTTGAAGTAAATATTGAAATCAGCAGGATAAGGTATTTCATAAACTAATTGAGTAATTTGAAGTATAAATCAAAGGTATGATTTGAAACAATATAGAATCGTTGCTTTTTTTGGTTTTCTATACAGCTATATTCATCAATTTGAATTACGTTGGACAAAGCATTTTTAAGGTCATCAACTGAATTATTTTTACACGTTATAATTATTGGGATCGATGCTATCTCTGATGTACAGGTTGTCGAAACTATCCGGCCGCATTGTGTCATCATTTGCAAGAGTGTATTCGGGAAGCCTTCTATTCTTGAAGACATAACGCATGCAAATGCATTTTTAAAATAAGGAATAGGATTCTGTATAAACCCAGCTAAGTGAACACGTTGTTGCAAACCAAGTTCTTCAATTAAAAACACAAGCTCTGATTCAACCGAGCCGCTTCCCAGAATGAATAAATGAAAAGATGTATCTATCCCAGCAAATGCACGAATAAGAATGTCGAAGCCTTTTTCATAAATTAATCTTCCTGCCGCAACTATATAAGGGGAATTGGGTAGTTGAAATTCATTCAGTTCTGTACTTTTTTTGTCGATAGAATCTATGTTCAATGGATTATTGATTACCTTCAGATTCCAATTGTTTGAGTTCTTAATTGTTTGAATCAATGCTTCTTTCATTGAATTTGTTTGCAAAATAATATAGTCTGCAACATGATAGGTCTTATATAATAAGATAAGGATGAAACGTTTCGTGCCATGATATCGTTTTAAAAATTGTGTAGACTCTCGAATAATTAAAGTCACGTGTATTAATCGAAATTTTTTTAGGAGACAAAGAATAGTATTTATATATATTTGAGAAGAAAAAATTGTTTGAACATTTTTAGATTTGCAAGTCTTTAAAATAAAAAATGGACATATTAATAGCCCCAAGAAAAAGCTTTTTATTGGCAGAAATTTTTTCTCAACAAATATGCCATTTGTAACAGGACCCCAATTGCTCATTCCTTTTTTAGAAAGAAATAATATAACAATATTAGCTTTAGGGAAACGAATTATATACTCCTCAATGACAGATTTTTGAACGAATTCGGCACCGCCAAGCATGCCATTCGGAAGAATAAAAAGTAGGGTATGATTTCTGTTATTCACGTTTTATTTTTGAAAGAAAATGAATGTAGAATCTAAATTTACACCTCGTTCCTCAATAATTAATTGTTGAAATTTGTATTTTGAAAATATGGATCTAATTTTTTGGGTGGAAGGCATTACATGCCCAACCTTAAAATTGAACTGTTCATTTATGTAAAAAGTAAACTTCAATAATGCCTTTTTAATTGGCGACAAAGAATTATTAAATACTCTGTATTCATTGTGCAATACTAAATAGGCGGATCCCCCAGCATATAAAGAATCATAAATTGCTTTAAGAAATGAAGCATCATCGAAACAATAGTACCAACATATCCTATTAAACACTAAATCATATTGCCCATATAAATTGTCCATATAATCTAAGATACATATGGGATTAACATTATTTTTTTCAAATGTTTGTTTTGCAAGCTGCATATAGTTATGGCTTACATCCCACCATGTTGCATTAGCCCCACGTTTTAAGAATTCTAATGTAAACTGTCCGGGGCCAGCACCCAAATCAACAAGGGTTTTATTTTTGAATCCACCACATAAACTTTCAAATTCGTCAACAAGGGTTAAATCTGCATTATTTAAATTCATTTCATAATACATTAAAGGCTCTAAGAGAAAAAAGCAATATTCGAATCATTAGTGATGGCATTTCCATTCACCCATATGTTCAATATGGATTTAAATGGATTCCACAACAATTATGGAGGCTTCGAAAAATGCCATTCGGAACATGGACATTTTGTTTGCATCCCAATACTATGAAAGAACACGATTTTGAAAAATTAGAAAAGTTCTTGTTTGAGAATACTAATAATTTTATTCGCGCGGATGACATTAAAAAATATCATGCCTTAAATATCTTTGATTTAATTTTTAAAAAACTATTTCTCTATC
>JANNYV010000190.1:0-1937 GCA_031410275.1 Bacteroidota bacterium | reverse complement strand
TAAAAAATCTACTACATGAAAAAATTAAAATCAGTGACGGCCTTTGCTCCTGCAACCGTTGCGAATGTAAGTTGCGGGTTCGATATTATGGGTTTTGCTATTGATGCTATTGGTGATAAAGTGACAGTTGAGTTTGCTGACGATTCAACAGAAAATTTAGTAAAGATGAGCGGGGTGTATGGACATTTAATTCCAACTGCATTTGAAAAAAATACGGCTAGTGTTGCGGTATCAGCGTATTTAAAAGCAATACATCAAGAGGATTTAAAATTTACTATTTCGTTAGAAAAAAATATGCCTTTGGGAAGTGGAATGGGAAGTAGTGCATCTAGTTCGGCAGCAGCAGTATTTGCAGTGAATTATTTACTGGGTAATGTATTGAGTACAAAAGAACTCATCCCATTTGCGATGGAAGGGGAGCGTGTGGCCAGTGGGAGTGCGCATGCCGATAATGTGGCACCTTCGTTGTTGGGTGGTTTTGTATTGATACGAAGTTATCATCCGTTAGATATTATTTCAGTTGCTTGTCCTGCGAATTTATTTTGTGCAGTGGTCCATCCTCATATTGAATTACATACATCTGATGCGAGACGAATTTTGCAATCAGATATTCCGATGAGTGATGTTATAAAGCAAACGGCGAATACGGCGGGTTTTATGGTTGGGTTATTGAATGAAGATTATGAATTATTGGGAAGATCCATGTCTGATTTGTTAGCAGAGCCAAAACGTACAAGACTCATTCCGGGGTTTGATGACTCGAAAAATGCGGCGATCAATGCTGGTGCTTTGGGCTGTGGAATTTCCGGTTCGGGTCCTTCTATTTTTGCATTAAGTAAAGGTGAAGAAAATGCAAAAAGAATTGCTCAAGCCATCAAACAAAGTTTTTTAAAAGTAGGGTTGGAAAGCGAGGCTTTTACATCATCCTTGAATGTAAATGGCGCGCGCGTAATAGTATAATTTCTTTGAAACATGAGGGAATATCGTTTTCGAAGTATGAAGAATAGTAAAAAAACGGAACTTGAAAAGTATGAGGACTTATTGCAAATAGCTCGACTCTAAAGCGTAAAAAAACCGCCTCTTTCGAGACGGTTCATTAGGAGTGTTTTTATGAATAAAGAAATTATCGCTTGTTAAATGTCTGCGCATAGTTTAAGGCTTTGCCGTCAACTACTTTCAACATGTACATTCCGTTTGCTAATTCACCAACATTCACGGTGATTTTATTCAATCCTTCTACTAAGTCAGATTGAATGGTCTTAACCGTTTTACCGGTCATATCCATCACTTTAAATGTAGCACGAGTTACTGTAGATGAACTTACATCTACATATAAATCACCCATAGTTGGATTCGGATAAACAATCACTGCATTTGATACTGCTATCCCTGCAGGTTGTGAACCATTACGAACTAAGTTTGGTGCAAACTGACCATAGTTTCCTTGCTTGTCCATTTGAGCAAAGTAAGGATTGGTTGTTTCATCAAATCCGCATTCTGTTAATTCAAATTTATCTCCGTTCGCCAAATTTCCTGTATAAGGAATTGTCGCAATCACATTCCAATCACCGGCCATAAACTCTTTAGAGAGCATTGGTAACGCATCGGCTACATCACCGTATGACTGAAAACTGAAATTATTTTTCTCCATAATACCACCTGATGGGGCAATGTTGAAAGGTGCGGCTGAGGTATTGGTATACAAAACGATGTCGCTTTTTGCTGACCATTTTATACCGAATACAAGACCAACGAAGTTACCATCTATCGCAGGGTTTACATAACTCGAACGAATTGTTCCGGTTGTGTTACGTGCTTTGATGGTGATGTTCTTAGCATCATTTGAAATTGAGAATTCATAATTCCCGGTAGTGTTCGGGCACTGGGCAAAGACGTTCATCGAACATACGATTGCGAGTGCGGTGATCATTAATTTT
>JANNYV010000189.1:0-3070 GCA_031410275.1 Bacteroidota bacterium | reverse complement strand
GCTCGATTATGGTGACAATTTTTTGAGTGTCTATATCACCAATTGCTTTGCAGAATTGCAACATTTTATGGATGTTATTTCTACCCAAACGCAACATCATTATAATACAAGTGCCTATCTCGGTGATTTGCTTGTAACTTGTTATTCGTTGCATAGCCGTAACCGTATGTTCGGAAATTTTATTGGAAAAGGATATTCGGTGAATGCAACCAAATTAGAATTAAATATGGTGGCTGAAGGATATTATGCAAGCAAAGGCATTTATGAAATTTGTACCAAAATAAATTACGACTTGCCTATTGCAAATCATATTTATGAAATCCTTTGGACCCATAAACCTGTCGCCGAAACATTTGGGGAGATTGAAGTGATCTGCAGTTAAGATGATTGGTTATTTTTTATGTTGCTTCACCAAGCTCCTTTCATAAGCATGCGTGAGCGCATCTTTCAATATTCGTTTCGGAACAGTTTTTAATTCTACATAAGTGGCGCCTTGCTTTCCCCATTTATTTGGAACCGGATAAAATATAGTTTTGTTGTATGCACAAAAAACAGATTGCTCAATTTCAGATAAAAGTAAACAAACAAGCATCCGCTCAATATCAAGTGTTGCAAATATTTTTTTTGTTCTGAATGATGTCTTTTCAAAATGTGGTTGCTCACTCGTATTCGGAAATGATAATGCCATTTGCCTAAATGTTTCTATATCCACCCTATTATTTTTTTATAAATGAAAATAAATTCTTGTTCCAAAACTCGCTACTCTTCAACACACTAACACCTTAACACCTTAACACTTTAACCCGTAACTCGTAACTCGTAACCGATTCAAAATGCAGTCACTTGTTTACACAGTTCATAAAACATGGCAATCAAAAAAGCAACCGGTGCAGAGAGTAATAAAGAATCGAAACGATCTAAGGCACCGCCATGCCCGGGCATCATAGCGCCCGAATCTTTAATGCCTGATAAACGTTTTAATTTTGATTCAACCAAATCGCCTGCTGTACCTACAACGCCTGCAATCAACCCAAATAATACCCATACTAAAATAGGAAACCAATTTGTAAAATGTCCCCAAACAAAGGCAAAGACCATCGTAAAAATGATACCGCCAATAGTGCCTTCTACTGTTTTTTTCGGAGAGATGGAAGGGAAAAATTTTGTCTTCCCAAAAAATGAACCCGTGAGATAAGCCATGCTATCATTCATCCAAATAAATAAAATTAAAATCAATGGAAGCAATAAGGATTGAAACCGTAACTGAACTAAAAACCCAAGTGCAACAGAAATATATCCCAAACCTGTTAGCAAATACATTGACTTCTTATTTTTCATGAAAAGAAAAAAAATAAGCATGACCCCAATGACAATACCCACAAATTGAAACATATATTTTGACAAAAATAAGGATGCTGTATTTTCACAATGTGTAATGGGTAAGGCTGTCACAAACGCAAATAAAGCCACACCCAACGCAATGAAGTTTACCTTTTCATTTTTACCAAATTTACTTTGTACAATCAACTCCACTATATTGATATACTCACGAAGACAAAGAATATTGACAATAAAAAACAAGGCAATAAAAAACCATTCATTCAATAATAAGCCCATCATCATGATGGCACTGAAAATAATAGCACTACCTAAGCGGGTAAAAAATGTTTGTGTATTAAACGCCATACATTAATTTAAATTATAGTTTGGGTCTTCACTTAAAATTTGTTCTGCTTCTGCTTTTCGTTCTTCAGGCACATGAATTTCTACATACCCAAAGGATAAATAGGAACTGTCTTGTTTATTTAAAATGACACAAGGAATACCGGCACTTTCGATATTGCCTTTCATCGCTTCACCTTCAAATTTATTACTGGTCTTCCGGATGCAAGTCCATTTTATTTTATCCTTCATATAACTATTTTTTTATAAGGTTATTTCTTCTTTCGATACTTCTATCACTTCGTATGGTTTTCTATCTTTATAAAAAAGATATAAGAAACCTATCACAGCAATACCACTGGCAATACCAACAATAGGATTCATAGCAGGTAACTTGCTGACATCTACATGCACAATTTTTGCATTGTATAAATACACAAAAAAGATGGTCAGAAAATTATTGAAGACATGCATCAATATCGTTACCCAAATGCTGCCTGTATAATAATAGGCAAGTCCCAATAATAAGCCTAAAAATACACGGGGTAAAAAACCGCTGAGCTGTCCGTGAAATGCACTAAATACAATAGCCACAATAAGTATGGCAGTGAATGGAAAACTCTTCATCCAATTTAATAAAATACGTTGTAAACAGGCTCTGAAAAAAAGTTCTTCAATAAGTGCCGGCGCAATGCACATAAACAAAATATTGCTCATCAAATCACGCAGGGTATTTCCTTGCAACATCGACTCGGCTAAACGGTTGTATTGATCATCTAATTCTTTAGAACTTCCTATTGACGGAATTAACCGGCTCCATTCTTCCAAAAGACTGACAAACGGAATGGCAATCGCCATGAGTGTAATGGCCCATAACCAATGATGTTTTTTGACGTTGAATGTGAGACCTAAATATTTCGCCGGCTCAGGATATGCCAAATAAGCAAAGAGGCAAGCAGGCAAGAGAAGAATGACAGCCAACAGCAAATCGTTTATGATCTTCAATTGATTCGCAAGACCGGCGGGTATTTCTTTTAATGCATTGATTTGGTCAGCTGAAAGTCCGGTAATTTTCTGATTGAATAACTCAATGAGATGCCCTCCCAAAAGCCAACTCATACAGAGGATAGCGCAAAAAACAACAAATTGTATGGCAGGTTTGTAAAAGGTGAGGTATCTATTGAGCATGCTTGATTTTAGAAAGCGCAAATATACTATGCGATCTGTAAAATTACTTATGTTGCTTTGGATGTAAGCATTTCCATTTTTCAAATTCATTTGTAGCCCGGCTTGAAATCATCATGCAGCAATCCACCTGCTGGGAGTTTATCCTGATGCTTCTATTAGGGCTGCAATCTCCCGCCCAAAGCCGCTGGAGGGTTTTCACTACCATCAGGGCTGGTTTTCA
>JANNYV010000188.1:0-6094 GCA_031410275.1 Bacteroidota bacterium | reverse complement strand
CAGGAATCACACGATGAAATAATACACTATCATAAAAACCTTCATCGGCCAATTTTAAAAAATTTTCTGCATGTTGAGGTACATCTGCGAATACTTCTACTTTAAGTGTTCCCATGGTAGTTTCAATGACCACAAATTTATTTTTATGCTTCTTCGCAAACGAAGAAAGAGACAAGGAAATTAGAAAGAAGGCGAGGACTATTTTTTTCATGTTTTTATTTTTATCGTACCGGGTAAAAATAAGACTAGAATTTGATGCTTTAAAATATTCTTCATCGAAATATTTATACGCCATTTTTAATAGGCTGATGAATTACATTTGCAAAAACAGATTTGCGGATGAACCGTATTTGCTATGAAAGTATTTAAAGGATTGGAAAATTTACCCGTATTTAAAAACCCAGTTATTACTATTGGGACCTTTGACGGTGTGCATTGCGGGCATGCAAAAATTATAGAACGCTTACGAAAAAAAGCCGTGGAAGTGAACGGTGAAAGTGTCATCATTACATTTGAACCTCATCCGCGTTTAGTCCTTTCAAATCAAACTTCAACTATTGAGTTGTTGACCACATTAGATGAAAAAATTGAAGCGTTGCAAACCATGCAGGTCGATAATTTGGTCATTGTTCCGTTTACAATAGCATTTTCAGAAATTTCGGCCGAAGCGTATATCCATGATTTTTTAGTGAATCATTTTCATCCACATACATTTATTATTGGGTATGATCATCATTTCGGGAAAGGCAGAAAAGGAAATTATCAATTATTAGAATCGGTCAAAGATACATTCAGTTTTCAGTTAGAAGAAATTCCGATGCAGGAGATAGAACATATCACTGTTTCATCAACGAAAATAAGAGACGCATTGCGAAATGGTCATATTAAAAAGGCAAATGAATTACTCGGTAAAAAATATTCACTCGAAGGAATTGTTGCACATGGCGAAAAACGCGGGCGTTTGATTGGTTTCCCGACGGCTAATATTCATGTAGAAGAAAAACATAAATTAATTCCGGCCAAGGGCGTGTATGTGGTGAATATTTTTATTGACAACAATCAATATAAAGGTATGATGAATATTGGCGTTCGCCCGACAGTTACGAATGCAAATCAACTTTCATTGGAAGTGAATATATTTGATTTCAATGAAGAAATTTATACTGAAAAAATACGAATAGAATTTATAGACAGGTTACGTGATGAAAAAAAATTTAACGGTATAGATGAATTAGTTGAGCAATTGAAAAAGGATAAGCAGGAGGCGATGACGTACTTTACGAATTAGCTAATCTAACTCCTATTTCCTTGCAAACCACCGGTATGAATCACCAATATTGTTGCCCCTTCATTTATTTCATTTTTTTGCATCATATCATACATTCCAAACATCATTTTGCCGGTGTAAATAAAATCAAGTTCGATGCCATGCTTTTTTTTAAAATCATGCATGAAAGAAATCAACGCATTTGTTTTTTTTGCAAAACCTCCAAAATGATACTCATGAATGAGTGCCCAATTTGTATTTGCCGAATAGTTTTTTATTTCCTCTTCGATATACACTCCATTTTTTATGGCTGAAAATCCGAGTACCTTATTCTCCGCTAATGATGTTTCAACAATACCGGCAAAAGTAGCACCGGTGCCCACAGCGCAAGAAATATGAGAATATTTTTCCAATGAAATTCCACTCAGTATTTCACGTGTTCCTTTTCGCCCCAAATCATTATTGCCTCCTTCCGGAATGATAAACGATAAAGGAAATTTGTTTTTTATTTCATTTAAAAATTCAGTTTCATTTTTATTTCTGTATTCACTTCGTGAAATAAAATGAAGCTGCATTCCCCATTTTTTGCAATCGAGTAATGTGGGATTTTCTACTTCTTCACCCCGGATAATACCAATTGTTGTAAGATTTAATAAATGTCCTGCATATGCCAATGCGTGTAAATGATTTGAATACGGACCACCGAATGAAAGTATACTTGTCGCTTTATTCTCAATTGCCTGGTGAAGATTATATTTCAGTTTAAACCATTTGTTCCCTGAAATTTGAGGATGAATTAAATCTAAACGAAGGATATCTACCCGAATATTTTTTTTATCCAATAAAGAATCATGAATAGTAGAAATCGTCAGGTTTGTAGATGGCTCTCCCATTTTCAAATTTTCAAATTCTGTCATTTTCAAATTAATACCCGTATTCTTTCAAATACAAATCATTATTTCTCCAATCTTTACGAACCTTTACATGGAGTTCGAGAAATACTTTCCGGTCGATAAATTTTTCAATATCCTCGCGTGCATCTTGACCAATTTTTTTAATCATACTACCGGCCTTTCCAATCAATATTGCCTTTTGCGATTCTCTGCTCACCACAATATCAGCTACAATTTTTGTCAATGTATTTTTTTCTTCATATTGCCTTACGTAAACGGCCGCATGATAGGGAAGTTCTTCATCCAACTCAAAAAATAATTTCTCTCTGACAATTTCGGCCACAAAAAAACGCATCGGTTTATCGGTCAATGTATCTTCGTCATAATAAGCCGGCATTTCGGGAAGCAGTTCAAGGATTGTATTTAAAAGTGTATCCAAATTTGTTTTTTGCAAAGCCGAAATTTCAACAATTTGTTTCACCTGTTTGAGTTGTTCAAATTCTTTCCTGATAGTCGCCACTTTATCCTTATTGGCTTTGTCAATTTTATTGATGACAACAATGGTACTCTGTTTTGTTTTCAATCCTTGAAACATTTCGAGGTTAGAAGCGACATCATCTTTTGCATCAATAATATATAAAATAATATCGGTTCCTTGCTTAGCGAGTGCCACTTCGCCCATCATTCGTTCATGCAATTTGTAAGAACTTTGCAAGAGACCGGGTGTATCCGAAAAAATAATTTGATAGTTTGCTTCTGTAAGTATCCCTAATATTTTATTTCGTGTGGTTTGTGCTTTGGGTGAAACGATGGCCAATTTTTCATTGAGTATCGCATTCAGGAGAGTTGATTTTCCTGCATTGGGTTTTCCAAAAATACCTACGAAGCCGCTTTTAAATGCTGTCATTGCAGCAAAGATAAGCGTCACTTTATGTAAATACGAAAAACCTCTGAACTATCCGCATTCATCAAATGATTCAGGAATTGAATTGATCTGTTGAATTTACCTTTGAAAATTCAAAGAGGTATACACAAAACGAAACGATTAGATAAAGAACACTTACTGATATTCTTGTATTATTTTCTTTCAAATAAATAGAATTATTACCGCATAGTTATAGGTAAGCTGCACACTACACCACTTATAATAGCCGCTAAAAAAAACATTTGGATTTTGTAAAGTATGAAAACTATCTTTGAACTTCACAAATAAAATCTTCGACAAGATGATACGATTCAATATCAAATCTGTAAAAATCATTCTTATAACGCTTGTATGTTTTTGCCTACTTACTGCTCAAAGCAGTCATGCACAATCAGCAACCTGGACAGACATTTTTTCTGCTAAAAATGCCAACTTCTACGACATTCAAAAGAACTATGAAAAGCAAGAAAAAAAACGGGAACAAGCAGAAAAAAAGGCACGAAGGAAAGGAGAAGAAATTCAAGAGCAAGGGGGTGAAGAAGTATATAAACGTTGGGAAAGTTACATGTCTCCACGAGTTTATCCTTCCGGCAATTTAGCATTACCATCTACTAATTATGTCAATTTCCTTCAATGGCAAAAAGAACATCCCATCACGCAAACAAATAAAAAAACACGAGCGGGAAACTGGACCCTACTCGGACCAATAGGCAGTCCATTAGGACCATTACCCTATACAAGAACGGGTGCAGGAAGAGTAAATTTTATAAGAGTTTCGCCAACTGATACCAACACATTCTTCGTTGGTGCACCTGATGGCGGTCTTTGGAAATCGACGAATGGAGGCACATCATGGACAACCAATACCGATTTTTTAACCGTCATTGGTTGCTCTGATTTGGCCATTGACCCTACCAATACACAAATCATGTATTTGGCTACAGGCGATTTGGAAGGTAATAGAAGAAGTGCCGGTATTTTGAAATCAACAGATGGAGGAACTACTTGGAATGCAACAGGATTAAGTTGGACACCCACTGATAATTACAAAATTTCTAAACTTTTAATGAACCCCGCTAATCCACTTAATATGATTATTGCTACTGACGGTGGAACATTCAGAACCACAGATGGTTGGGTAACAAATACACAAGGAGTTTTTCCATCTGGCTTGCCCGATTTGAAAGACATGGAAATGAAACCAGGAGACCCAAATACACTATACGCTTCAAGCGATAAAATATTCAAATCTACCGACAACGGAATTAATTGGACCGAAATTACAACAGGCTTACCTACTTCAAATGTGCAACGCATTGCTTTAGGAGTTACATCAGGTAATAGTGCGTATGTGTATGCCTTAATTGCAAAGGCTTCTAACCAAAGCTATTTAGGAATGTATCGCTCTACCAATAGTGGAACATCATTTTCGCTTCGTTCATCTACACCAAATTTATTAGGATATGCCAGCAATGGTTTAGATAATGCCGGGCAAGCATTTTATGATTTAGCTATAACAGTTTCCTCAATCAATGCCGAAATAGTAACCACAGGAGGAGTTAATCATTGGCAGTCTATTAATGGAGGCACTACGTGGACTAACTTATCTTTTTGGGCTTCGGGTGAAGTACATGCCGACATTCATGAAATTAGTTATTTACCCAATAGTGGAACTACTATGTTCTCTTGCAATGATGGTGGTATTTTTAAAAGTATAGATAATGGAAACACCTTTATAGACATCAGTAATAATTTGGTTATTTCGCAAAATGTAGGCATTGGTTTATCTGCAAACACGGCTACAACAATGGTTACCGGTACACAAGATAATGGTACAAATTTAAAAACAGGTTCGAGTTGGACAAACATTAATGGTGGAGATGGTGGAGAATGTTTTATTGATTACACAAATAATAATACAATCTATATTCAATATGTTCAAGGGGCTTTCAGTCGCTCTGACGATGGTGGTGCAAGTAACAATGGTATTACTACAGGTCTTCCGGCAGGATTTGATTTTTACAGTCCATGGATTATGGATCCGGTAAATCCAAACAAATTATATGTCGGAGGAATTCCAACATTATATACAAGCAGCAATAAAGGTGATACTTGGACAGCATTAGGAACACCAAATGGCACAGGAACTATTAAAGCCATTGCAGTAGCACCAAGCAACACGTCTATAATTTATGCAATAAAAGACAATGCCATTTCTAAATCAGTTAATGGTGGAGTTGTATTTAATAACATCACAGGCACATTACCTGTAGCAACTGCCACACCGGTAATGATAACCGTTTCGAATACAGACCCTCTAAAAGTTTGGGTCGTATTTTCCGGCTATTCAGCAGGCAACAAAGTTTTCAAATCAATAGACGGAGGTACTACATGGACAAACATTTCTACAGGTTTACCAAATTTACCAATCAATACAATAGTGTATAAAAATGGAAGTGCTAACGATGCCATTTATATAGGTGCAGACATTGGAGTTTATTATATGGACAACGCCACACCTTGGGTTCCCTTTTTTACCGATTTGCCAAATGTTGCGGTTCGTGATTTAGAAATATTTTATCCGACAAATAAAATTAGAGCAGGGACTTATGGAAGAGGCGTTTGGGAAAGTCCATTATTTGTAAACACACCATTGCCGGTAACCATTAAATCGTTCACAGGCGAAATACAAAACTCAACTAATATTTTACATTGGACAGTTTCTCAAGAAACAAATTTGTTGAGTTATGACTTACAACGAAGCAATGATGCCATCAATTTCATCACCATTGCAACCATCAAAGCAAATGCAGCCAACAACGAAGCCACATATAACTATACCGATACCAAGCCATTCAATGGTAAAAACTACTATCGTTTACAAGCAAACGATATAGATGGGAAAACAAGCTATTCAACTATTGTAGATTTATTGATCAACAAAATAGAACCTTCTATTTATCCCAATCCTGCATCAGATAATTTAATAGTTGAAATGCAAAACACACA
>JANNYV010000187.1:0-3924 GCA_031410275.1 Bacteroidota bacterium | reverse complement strand
ATGTAATTCAATAATTCACAATCATTGATATTATCGATTATTAATTTTCTTAGTGGCACATCTTTTCTTGGCAAGTAAAAAGTATTGTGTGAAAAATCAATATTTTTGTTTAGTAAAAAATACGGAGCTTTATTTGAATTTTTACTACTTTTTATTGAATCAATATAATCTGAAATTAATAATTTTAAAATATTACCTCCCTGATATCCATAAAGGTTAATTTCATTATAATGAAATTCTGAAACGCCATATGTATATTTTTCTTTTGATTTCTTGCTTTGGCAAAATGAATGCAGATTAATTATCACCAAAATGATTGTAAAATAAATAATTTTTAACATGGTTTACAATTTTATTGGTAATACATGATTTGTATATGGCATTTTTTCTTTTCCCCCAAGTTTCCTTGCCGCTCTGTCATTTGCATCTTTTTCCCTATCATAGCTTTCATTATATTTTCCCACTTCCGTCATAGTTTTATCAAATGTCTCCCTAATAAATTGGCTTTTCGTCTTAGTCCCTAGAACTTGGGGAGCAGTGGTTTTAATATTATCATAAAGCTTATCGGCTTGAGTCAATATTTCATCGGCTTTACCTGTGAATAATACAGGTGTTGATTTGCCACGCGAATCAGTCTTAGTATATCCTGAGTTTATAGAGTAACTCTTGTTAAATGCTTCTACTAATTGATCTCCGTGCCCTTCTTCATGCGCTTTTACTTCACTACTAAGTCCAGGGTTCTTGTTATCTGATATCCAACCTTTCTGTAAAGAGGAATTTATATATTCCCCTATTTTTAAACTAACATCGTATGACCCATTTATTTTTCTATCATAAGTTACACCCTTCTCACCTCCAATTATTCCAGTAATACCCATGTCATGAACTGAGTTTGGGAATGGATTTAGCGCATTATCTGTCTTTAAATTTGTACTCGCTGTATAATTATCTGCAAAGATTGCACCGCTTCTATTAATAATAATTCTTTTACCATCAGGATCTATAAAGAGGATTGGATTATTCGCACAAAATTGGTATGGGCTCAAACTCGGATACTTACTCGCCAACGGATCCAACGAAAGCCACCTACTAATAAGGCCATCATCTATTGAAGTTTCAATTTCTTCATCGGCCTCTTCCGCAAACCCAATAATCTTTTTTGTATTCACATTATACAAAGCCAAGCCAATTTGTTCGATACTATCGCTATCAAAAAACTCTTCGTATTGACCATTACTTAAGGTGAGTATTTTCTTTTTCTTCCCCTTTGAAAATAGAAGCCCAGGAATAATTAAGAATAGAAATAATGAAAGTAAAAGCTTTTTCATATTGACTACTTTTTGGGTTGAGTAAATTTAAGAATATTATTGTTATGATACTTATTATTTTGAGTTTTTAATGAAGCCAACCAAGATAAATACATCTTAGTAGGCATCTTCCTATACCCATTGTCATAAATAAATTTTGTGAGTGTTTCTGTTTGATTGTACAGGTCCTTTGCTCCCTTATCATTCTCTATTAATTCGTTCATTGTTTTATAGGTGCTTGATTTCAATTCGGCAAGGAGAATCCGGTTACAGGCATCTTGTTTGAGTAAGTAAGCATAGATGTTATTCGGGAAATATTCTAAAGTCTTATCACAACATTTAATCACAAAGGAATAATCAACTGAGTGAGTTTTTCTAATATATCCTTGCGCTAAATCTATAAAGCACATCGCTATAGCTTTTTCATTTCCTATAGTGTCCATATAAATACCATGCTGAATGGCATCTAAATGTATATACCCTGTTGCCATTATCCATGCATCAATCGGAAATTCCGCACTGGTTAGTTCCACATTGTACCAACCATATTTCTCATTAAATAGTTTTATATACAGATGATTGGGCGCATAGGCAAAATACGATTTTATATGCAGTTCATCAGCAATTATTTTGTAGAGAAACGGCATAGCGTGGCAATTCCCTTTATAGGTAGATAGAAGGCTTAGTACAAACATATGGCCCCAATCATTTGTTCCTGTGTAATCATCAAAATTATAGGAACATGAAGGATGATAAACCAATTCATTTTCTAACAAAATGGGAATACTGTCTGTAATGACTTTGAAAAGACAAGCAGTGAGTCCCACTTCATCACTGTCCTTTTCTTTGTACATCAGCTTATTGTTTTTATTGTATAAGCGAGTAAGTGATGTTATTTCGTCTATCTGACTTTGATAAAAATCGAATGAAATTCCATTATCATAAAATGCATTTTCCACAAGAAATACTGATTGTTTAAATGAAGGGTTGCTGCCTTTTAAAATAGTTGATAATTGATCAAACACATCAGAATAAATACTATCAACTCGTATGTCTTTTTGTGTATAGCCTTTCATGCTTAGGGTAAATAAAGCAACAACAAACAATAAGAGTTGTTTATTTCTTTTCGTGAGCATCGTTAAGAGATTTAGGAGCTAACTTATCCTTATAAATTTTCTGATACATTTCGTATTGTTGTTTTCTCTTCGCTTCATCTAATGAACCCAACCATTGTTCATATGCTTCTTCGGGAATTTGTGATACGCCAGCTTTATCAATTGCAACATACATGTTTTTCATATTTGTATAAACTTCTTTCGCCTGTGGAATTTTCAAAACATCTTCTAAGGTTCTTGCATTTGTTTGAGAAACTATGTACTGAAATAGCATGGTGAAATAGTCAGACTTGATACACATTCCATAACTATCATTTGGGTAATATTTTAAAGCAGTATTGCAACATTTCAGAACGAAATCATCCATCCCATATTTTACATAGTATCCCTTGGCCAGATCTTGCATCATTAGGGCAATTGTATTTTTATCAGACAAGGTATCCATATAGGTTTTGCTTTTTATTGCTTCTGATTTAATATAACCACTACCAATAATAAAAGCATCAGATGTATAATGCCCATTCGTTAACTCTACATTTTTCCATTGATTACCCTGCTTATATTTAATATACAGATGATTGGGAGAAGTAGATATATAACACTTGGCGCCTATTTCATGTGCTAGTATTTTATACAGCAAAGGCATGGAATGACATTGTCCGTAATTGGTTGAAATAAGTTTTGAAACAAACATATTACTCCAATCTTGCTGCCCATAAAAGTCATTAAAATTATACTGAACCGGATAATGAATAATTTTCTTTTTTGAGGTCGGGTCAATCACATACAGCGTATCAGAAAGCAGGCGAAATAAAATTTCGTTCAATGCTTGGTTATCTGCGCGGTTTGTTTTCTCTTCCTTCATTTTTAATTTGCAAAAGGAAGTAATATTCAGAATTCGTTTTTCAAAATTTGAATAAGCAAGTGTGTTCTCCGAATAAGCATTTTCTACCGCAAATACTGCTTTCTTAACATTCAAAGTATTTTCATTCACGAGCATTCCATTTAGCAGGTCATAAGCTTTCGCGTAAAATTCTGCCCCTTTCTTTTTCGTGTTTGAAGGAAATGAAAAATGAATATTTGACTTAGAGGCAGATTCCATTTCTTTTTTAATAGTCGATATCTCCTCAATTTGATTGGATTGATTGTAATTGTTTGTTTGAGATTTTGAAGAATTAAACTTCTGATGTTGATTATTAGATGTTGTGTTTACAGGTTTGAAAGTAGAAGTCTGTTGCATTGATGGTCGGATAGTTTGGGCTTGTAAAATTGTAGTAGTTATGACCAAAATAATTGTATTGCATATTACATTTTTCACCTTCCTCTTAATTAGTTGACTAGCATATTTACTTTTAAATAATCCAACATATGCATGCTGATTTTCTGATTTAAAAGCAGAATGAAAGAACAAAGTTAAATCGACTGAATAGTGTTTCATCTGATTATATTTTCACATTGTAAAATATTTATGTTTAATTATTTTACTGAAGCAAAAAAAGCAA
>JANNYV010000186.1:0-6902 GCA_031410275.1 Bacteroidota bacterium | reverse complement strand
TATTGGAAGAAAAGACTAGCAGAATTGTTGAAGTTATTATTTCTTCCGTGAAACCATTTCAATTGATGATGGGAAAAATAATTGGAATTGCATTTGTTGGGTTAACACAATTTTCGTTGTGGTTAATTTTGACTATGTTACTGCAAATCTTTCTTCCGCTTTTAGTACCTGGTTTGGGTGATACAATTCATAGTCCGGGTGTGGCTATGGCACAACAAAAAATGCAAAGTCTTCCACAGAATGAAATTGCATCCTTGCTTCAAACCTTAGGAAGTCAAAACTGGGGACTCATTTTAAGTTGTTTTTTATTTTATTTTCTGGGTGGTTATTTCTTGTATGCCGCCATGTTTGCCGCCGTTGGCAGTATGGTTAATGAAGATCAGCAAGAAGCCCAGCAAATGACCATTCCGATTACAATGCCCATTATTTTTGGATTTATCATTATGGCATCCACCATTAAAGACCCAAACAGTACGCTCTCAATTTTCGGAAGTATGTTTCCGCTTACTTCGCCGATCGTGATGATGGCTCGTATTCCTTATGGTGTGCCGGCTTGGCAAATTTTACTTTCGATGTTGTTTCTGATTATTGGCTTTACAGGTATGACCTGGCTGAGTGCAAAAATATATCGCACAGGCATTTTACTTTACGGAAAAAAAGTAACGTGGAAGGAAGTATTTAAATGGATACGATATAGTTAGTGATTGCGAATGCGTCTTTACTTGCAATGAAACATACATAGTTTGCAGCGTTACAGAGATACATACAAAGTCCGGAACGAGGAATAAACGGCTAGAAATTCTTTTAACATGATGAAATCCTTTGGGGTTGTGCCAAAAGAAAATTTAAACTATAACTATATTTAAATGTTGTTTGGCAGAAAAAACCTACCAATAACTTTCCTGCTTCTTGTTCTTTTTCCAACGAACATCAAAAGCAAGCCCGCTCATGACCATCCAATGATTTTGGTAGAAACGTTTCCCGTTCATTGGTACATTTCGGTCAATTTTATATTCGTTACGAAGATAATTAAATCCTAGGCGCCACTTCATCACTTCATTTAGTCTAAATGATCCATAACCCTCAGCCATCAAAGTTCCGTAGCTATCAGAGTTCAGTGTATTTAAATTAAATGCGTAGGGTTCTGATTTATATTTAATCTCATATTTTGGTCCCGGATTGGTTTCGTATGAACGGAAGTAACCGCTTTTCGAATCACCGAAATTGATACCGCCGATATCCCAATTAAAAAATACATCGACGCCTTGTTTGATATGAATTTTAATAGCCAAATAGGAGTTCAATGTATTTGTTTGTACTTCGGGCATATATAAAGTATCAGCTCCGCCCGGATTTAATGCAGTAAGCTTTGCACTCGATGTAGTATATTCTCTTTTTTTAGTACTGAATACATTCGCTCGGATACCAATTCCAACACTCAACCATTGCTTTTTACGACCGATACCATGAAGGTAATGAATGTTGGCACCGGCACCCCAATGCGGATTGCCGTAATAACCCAAATTGCCGTAAACACAGGCTTCTGCGGTTCTCTTCTTTAACTTGCTTCTCATATATTGAGCGTCGGCCGGGAGGAAAAAAATTGCCAGCAGCGCACATAAGAATATTCGTTTTAGCATAATGTTGCTTTTATTGTAAACCATAAAAATAAGGTGAGGACGATACAATTGCAACTATTTTTTTTGAATGACCTTGAAATCCTATAAAATTTTACATAATTGGCAAGTGAATCAGCACTTTTGTTCCAATTGCATTTCCCTGTTCATCATACAAATCAATAAATTCGATAGGATCTTGAATCTCACCGTTTGACAATCTGATTAAACGTTCTTTGGTAATCTCTAATCCTTTTGATTTATGTTTTTTTAGACTGTCTTTATACTCCGCGCTTTTTTTACGACCAATGCCATTGTCAGTAATTTCACAAATAATCTGATTGGCATCCTTTTCATATTCTGTAAACCGAATACTGAGCTCGCCAATACCTTCTTCTTTACTCAGCAGCCCGTGCCAGATGGCGTTTTCAATAAATGGCTGCAACACCATAGATGGAATTTTATAATTGGCACTTTCAATTTCCGCATCCATTTGAATATGATAATTGAAACGTTGCGAGAAACGCATCAACTCAAGTTCGAGATAAAGTTTCAGCATATCAATTTCTTCATCAATATAAATAAAGCTTTGTTGTGAAGCGTCTAATATCTTTCGCATCAAGGTTGCAAATTGTGCCAGATAATTACTGGCAATATGAGGCTCATTTTTAATGATATAATTTCGAATAGAGTTGAGTGAATTAAAAATAAAATGCGGGTTCATTTGCGACCTCAATGATTTTACTTCAAGTTCAGCCACTTGTTGTTTATACTCGGAAGCATTTTTTTGTTCATGCAATTCGAGTGTATGTTTTTTATGTTGAAACGAGCGGTACAATAAAAGAATAGAAAAGAATGTCAGCAACAAAACAATTGCAGACGCAATCAGCAACCAGTTTTTTTCAACAATTTCCTGTTTTTGATTTTTCTCGATATGTTTTAATCGCTTATTTTCTTGTTCCTTTAACTCGGTTTCATATTGTGTTTGAATGAATGCCAAGTGAGCAAAATTTTTATCGCTTAGTACGGTATCGCTTAAGGCTTTGTGTTTGCGCAAATAATACATGCCGGAATCATACATTTTCCGTTCTTCGAAATGCCCTGCGAACAAATTATAAATGTCGCATTCCTCATTTTTATTTCCTAAAATTTTGGAAGCGTTTAATGCTTTATGCAAAAAGGAAAGGGAACTGTCGTTTTGATTTCGTTTATCATAGGCGTTCGCATAGGCCTTGTAGGTAAGGATTTGGTAAAATGTTTCATTATGCAATGTTGAAATCGAATCCGCTATTCGTAATTTTTGAAAGGCTTTGTCGAGTTGATTTGTTTCGGTATAATATTTGCCGATATCAACATATAATTGCGATGTTACATTTGGATCGGTTGATTGCTTTGCCAATTCAAATCCTTTGTTCCAAAATGATAGTGCCTTATTAAAATCCTTTTTGGCAAAATGTACAGAACCTATCATTTCAAGATTGATGGCTTGCCCTCGAAGTTCATTGATATTTGTATTTAATGCCAATGCCTTTTCTGTATACTCAATCGCTTTGTCATATTCTTTTAACCTAAAATAATTATCACCGATATTATTATAGGAGATGCTAAGGCCACGTGTAAATTTTATTTCCTCTGCAAACTGAATAGCTTTCAAATAATAATCAGCACTATTTTTAAAATTCCCTTCTATGGCTTCGAGAATGGCATAATTGATATTGGCCAAACATAATCCTTTTTTAAAATTGAGTTGTGTCGCAATTGATTCAGTTTCTCTGGCATATTTCCAAGAGCGCCCGGCATTGATTTCAGAAAGGCGGTATGATAATTTATGTGTGGTAATAACACGCTGTGTATCTCGTTCAGGATGGTCTTTAAGCCATGTCAACAAACTATCTACATATACATTTTGTGCGAACACTGCATTGTAAACAAACAACATGAATAACGTAAGGAGAAATTTGGTTCGCATGAAATAAGGAATATATAAAGATACTATAGTTGATGAAATTACAAATTCTTTTTGGGTGCGTTTCAATTTTGTATTGTGTGTTTACAACAATTTGAATATGTCTGCTTCATTTATTCATTCAAAAATAAATCTTATTTTGCGCTCATGTCTCCTACCGACCTCATTGGATTTACCGGCGTAACTATTTTACTCATTGCTTTTTTTCTCAATCTCACGAACAGAATCAGCAAGAATTCACTGACCTATATTTTATTAAATTTTATTGGTGCCGGTATTGCTTGCATGGCTTCGGTGTTATTGCATTATTGGCCCTTTATTATCCTCGAAGCTTGCTGGGCAATGGTTTCAGCGTATGGCCTTTTTCAATTTATGCAGCAGAAACACTAAGTGGCTAAGCTTTACTGTATACCTTACCTTCAACCCATTTATTTACGTAAATCTAAAAAATACATAACATTGGCACGTGTTTTGTCTAAATATATTTACCCTAAAAAATAATAAATACACAATGGGGTGTTTTTATGAATAAGGAAACAGGTCCGAGTTGGCGCTTGCCTGTTTTCCTTGTTTATAATGCTGTTTGAGGGCTGACCGTTTACAGGATTCACCTGATAAAATCAATTGATTTGAATACGCCAATGTTTACCCGTTGACAGTTTTTTTTCCCGCTTATCAAAGAATTAGAAGCCTTTTCAATGTGTTCACTATATTTGTGCCCTTTAAAAAAACAGATATATGAAAAAAATTCTTTTCTTCTTCCTCCTTGTGATTTCACAATTTAGTTCACGTGCTGATGAAGGTATGTGGATGCCCATGCTTATTTCACAAAATTATGATGCCATGCAACGCTTGGGATTAAAACTAACTCCCGAACAAATTTATGATATCAATAAAAGTTCTCTCAAAGACGCTATTATTAATTTTGGTGCAGGATGCACAGGCGAAATTATTTCCGATAAAGCACTTGTCCTGACTAATCATCATTGCGGATTTGATGCAGTGAGTAAATTAAGTTCTGTCAGCAATAATATATTGATGAATGGTTATATGGCTACCTCGCAGGCTGATGAACTTCCCTGTCCGGGACTAACCGTAAAATTTTTAATTCGTATTGAAGATGTTACCGATAAAGTACGAAGCGCCCTAGGAAAGGCTTACGGTAAAGAAGTTGAAACAAAATTTGAAGAAATATCAAAAACAATTACAAAAGAAGCAAATGAAGAGAATGCATATGAAAGTGATGTAAAATCGTTTTACGCAGGAAATAAATACTATCTTTTTGTGTACCAAAAATTTACTGATATCCGTCTGGTATCTGTACCTCCCGAGAATCTTGGAAAATTTGGCGGTGATACCGACAATTGGATGTGGCCTCGTCATACATGCGATTTCTCAATGTTCCGCGTGTATTGCAACAATGATAATAAACCGGCACCTTATTCAATCAACAATCGTCCCTTCATGCCAAAACATCATTTACCGGTTTCATTAAAAGGCGTGAATGAAAATGATTATACGATGATTATGGGCTACCCGGGAAGAACCACTCGCTACCTTACATCATACGGCGTTGATTTGGCAACCAATGTCAGCAATCCCAGCCTTGTAAAAATTCGTGACAAACGTTTGTCAATCATGCGTGAAGAAATGGAAAAAGATATGGCGGTCGATTTACAATACGCTTCATCTTATGCCGGTCTTGCCAATTATTGGAAATATTTTATCGGTCAAACAGAACAATTAAAAAACCTTCATATCTTAGAAAAAAAGCAACAAGAAGAAGAGGATTTTAATGAGTGGGTAAAAAATAATGACAGGGATTTAAAAAAAGTAATGCCCGATTATCAGAAGGCATATGCCGACTATATGCCGTATGCAAAACATGCTACTTATTACCGTGAAGCCTTTATGGCTCCGGCACTCACAAAACTTGCCATGAGTTTTGAATCACTCGATAAAGCCTACAACGCTGGCATGAGCGAGGATTCATTGGAAACCATGTGTCAGAAATTAATTCCGGTTCGTAAGGCCATGTTGAATAATATAAATGTGCTTCTCGATAAAAGAGTGTTCTCCGCATTGAATCTAATGTATTATCAAGATGTCACAAAAGCACAACATCCATCTATATTTACAAAAGTGTTTGAAGACTATGGTTCCGAAGATTGGAAAAAAACCTTTGATGATTTTACAGATGATTTGTATGAGAATACAGCCTTATTAGACAGCGATAAATTTTTGAATTTGTGCAACGCAGCCCATATCGAAAAACTATTGAAAGACCCGGCTATTAAATATGCATTGAATGTTGTGCGAAATTATAAAGATAATTATGAAGCAAAGATTAATGAATTTAATTACGAAATGTTTGAATTGAACCGTTCTTATCAAGGAGCCCTTTTAGAAAAAAATAAAAACAAACAAATGTATCCCGATGCCAATTCTACCATGAGAGTCACCTATGGCAAAGTATGTGCATACAATCCAAAAGATGCCGTATCATTTAAATACTATACATTGGCAGATGGCCTGTTAGAAAAATATAAAGCCGGTGATAAAGAATTTGACTTACAACCCAAAATTGTTGACCTTTTAAAAAACAGGGATTATGGTGATTATGCCGACAAAAATTTGGGCGGTTTAGTTACTTGTTTTATTACCAATAATGATATCACAGGCGGAAATTCGGGAAGCCCCGTAATGAACGGAAATGGCGAACTGATTGGCTGCGCATTCGACGGTAACTGGGAAGCAATGAGCGGTGATATTGCCTTCGATACCCGATTTAAACGAACCATTTGTGCGGACGCCCGGTATATCATGTGGGTGGTTGACAAAGTATTAGGCGGACGAAGATTGCTTGATGAAATGACCATACGGAATTAGTTATTAAATTTTTGTAGTTATTCATTTACAGAAAGCAAATAACGAATGTTCCATTAGGCCTTTTTGGGGCGTGCCCTGAAGCGTCCCGTTATCAAGAGTCTTGCATTGATTGAGATGTATCTACGGAACGGCTTCAGGGCCGGGCTATCCGCTGCAAGTCCTTGCTGCACTGCGTTTCGCTCCGGGCTGTGTTTACCCTGACGTCTCTATCAGGGCTACTATCCCTCACGCAAACGACAATTCACATTCATCTCATTGAATACTGCATAACAATTACCTTCTTTGAAATTTGATTATTTAAATTTCTATATTTGCAGCCTTACAAAAAATAATTATGTATAGAACACATACCTGTGGTGAATTGAGATTAGAACACAATGGACAAACCGCAAATTTGCGTATGGTTTTTACCCAGCCGGCTAAATTTACGG
>JANNYV010000185.1:0-1973 GCA_031410275.1 Bacteroidota bacterium | reverse complement strand
GCCTGGGCAATTAGGACCTAATCCGATTCGTTTCAACTCTCAAAATAACCCCTTCGATACTGATAGCACTTTTCATTTAATAGACAGTACTGGGAGAACCACATTTAAAGCAAAGAGTATTATGGAACCAATACTTTATTATTCGACAAAAGAATATAGAAATCAAAAATTTGTAAGCGAAACATACAATTTTAGTCAGTTTACCATTAGACCTGACGGAAGGCTACCTAGCTATATGCGAATAGATACTGCAAGTATGCAAGGCGTTCTGCAATTTAATAATCAGGGTACTATGATGGCTTGTGCGGGGTATCCTATAAGTTTTGATGCGTATGTTAAACTTCCCGCTGTTACCTCCGGTAATCTTATTGTAAGAACAACAGCCGACACTACCTTACATGGGAATGGACAATGTACAACGACCGGGTTAAATACTGATAGTGTGCATTTAAAATTTTCATGGACTCCACCAGCCGGTTCAAGGGGCTTATATAATGTGTTTGTGAGTGCGAAGGATAGCAATTGCATCCCACCTTACAATCATTATTTGCAAGTGTATACATGGTCATTCCATATTGATAGTTGTTTATCTCCTGCTGGGATTTCAGATGTAGAGAAGGGTGATAATATTACACTTTACCCCAACCCTGCCAATGATAAACTCACAATCACAAGCACTGAAAATTTTAGCGATGTAAAAATATTTAATCTACTGTCACAGTTGATGTATGAAAAGAAAATGAAAGGAACAAAACGATTCGAAATGAGTACAGCTGAATTACCGGCGGGAATGTATTTGGTGAATATAGATGAGAAGTATATGAGGAAGTTGGTAGTGGAAAGATAATGGAATTTTATTTTGATGAATAAAACATGCAGCCGAAAGGCTGCCGTTTTATTGTCATTCATTTTGGTTAGTAGGTTGAATAATATGAAGTGGGATATAAGCGTTGTGGTGTCTTTTGGTGGTGACAGCTAACGTTCCTTGCCTACAACGCAGGCAGGGAATTCAAAGCTACAAAGTTTAAGTAAAGAACCAAAAGAAGAAGAAAGAAAAGATGATTGAAAAGCTACTCAGCCCTGCTTGCTTGTAGGCAATGTTATAGGCTGTTCGATATTCAAATACCCGCTAAGTCCAAATTGTTTAAGAATATTTGCACCAAATATATTCCCATAATCAAAGCAATAACATCACCGCTTTTTAATTCAATTTCTCCACTAAAAGGTTGCTTCCGATGGTTCCCAGAAATAAATGGTTTTAATTCTTGATTCAACTTGTAAATTATTTTTGTATCACTACCCGTTAATTCAACTATATAATCCCATTTACTTTCGGGTTCAAATTCTTTGCAATATTTACGTTCCTTTAATCTCTTCAAATTGTAATCAACATTCATATATTGAATTTTCCCAACTTCTTTGTAATCATTTCCATTCCAAAAAGGAAGATTGACTATGCCTTTTATTTCGTCGGATTTTTGATCAATGATTTCAATGTCAGACAATCCAAACATTTTATAATGTCTAAGTATTTTAAACTCCAAATTATCATGCTTTATAAAAGAGACTTCTTCATTGTAAAAGAAGTCGCAAATATTCTTAGTACTATTTGTAACCTTTATGATTCGAGTTTCATAAGCATAACCATTTCCTGTCAAATTATATGATTCGATAAATTCTTGCTTGATTTGAAAAGTAGTCATTTGAAGAATTATTTGTCGGGTTACGGAATAGCCTATAACGGTTTGTGCGTAGCTGCCCGGCGGGGCTTCAAAGCTACACAGTTTGGATTAAGAATCCAAAGCTGAATGAAGAAAAGAAAGCTCAGCCCTTGCAGCCCGCCCCGCTGGCAACTACGCACTGTTAGCTGCTCGCCCGACAGGTCGAGGTAAGCGTTCAGTGCATCTTGGTAAGCGTTCAGTGTGTCTTGGAAGTCGTTCAGTGTATATGTCTAAGCATTACGTGTGTCTTGG
>JANNYV010000184.1:0-3568 GCA_031410275.1 Bacteroidota bacterium | reverse complement strand
AATATATTCAAATCTTCTTTTTACTCCTTTAAAATCTGCAATGGCTAGTTTCACTTTCTTAACATCTATCTTCAATAAATCACACACAGCCAAAGCGGCAATAGTATTTTCAACATTATGCATTCCACCAACATGCAAGTCAATTTCATCAACTACATGTTCCTGTTTATTAAAATTAAATGTGTAGGAACCATTATGCATTTGTATATCCGATGCGAAATAGGTAGCCGCATCATTTTGCAAACTATATGATACTTTCTTTGGTGCCTGAAATGAAGTGCTATGTTTCAGTCCGTGTTTATACACCAGTGTATCTTTTACTTGCGTGATAAATTGCAAATAGCAGCGTTCCATTTCTTCAAGTGTTCCATAGATATCTAAATGATCTGCATCCATGGCAGTAACAACTCCAATAAATGGTTCGAGTTTCAAAAAGCTTCTGTCATATTCATCTGCTTCAATCACGGCTGTTTGATTTTCACTACGCCAGTAATTAACTCCATAATTGCTTGAAATACCACCTAGGAAGGCATTACAACCAAAGCCCGTATGTCGAAGTATATGCGCAATTAATGTTGAGATAGTTGTTTTACCATGAGTACCTGCCACACAAACTGCCTGCATATTTTGAGAAATATATTGTAATACGTCACTGCGTTTTACAACCTCAATAGAACTTTGCTGATACCAAACTAATTCCTGATGCGTAGTTGGAATTGCAGGTGTATACACAACCAAATCAGCTTCTTTATTTATCACTGCAATATTTTCTTCGAAATGAATATCAATCCCTTCCTTCACTAATTGTTCAGTCAACGGAGTAGATGTTTTATCATAGCCACTTACTTGCACCTTTCGTTCATTAAAAAAACGGGCAAGCGCACTCATACCGATACCACCGATACCAATAAAATAAACGCTATGTATATTCTCCAATTTCATTAGTTTGCTATTTCAATTAATTTGTTTGCAATTTGTTCATCCGCATTCAACACTTTCATTTCCTGTATATTCTCGCGCATCATGTCACATTGTTTTTCATCATTCAAAAGGGTCTGCACTTTTTTTATCAATTCACTTTTCGCCTCATGATCTCTCACTAGTAAGGCTGCATTATATTGTACCAAGGCCATTGCATTATGTGTTTGATGATCTTCGCTTGCGAAAGGAAAGGGCACAAACACAACAGGTTTACCTACTATGCACAATTCAGAAATAGAAGAAGCACCTGCTCTCGAAATAATCACATCTGCCGACGCATAGGCATAATCCATCTCTCTGATAAATTCAAACACCTTCACTTTCTTCTCATTTCCTTTTACAATTTCTTTGGCTGTTGCATAATATGCAGTTCCTGTTTGCCATAGAAGTTGTACATCATTCTCTATAAAGAAAGTAAGCGATAAAGACAATGCTTCATTAATACTTTTTGCACCCAAACTTCCTCCGAAGGCAAACACAATTTTCTTTGTCGCATCGAATTGAAAAAATCGTACACCTTCTTCACGCGTCACCGTTGCATTTGCTATGCTCGCTCTCACCGGGTTTCCTGTCAACATAATTTTTTCTTCCGGAAAAAATTTTTCCATATGATCGTAGGCTACACAAATTGCCTTCGCTTTTTTCCCTAATATTTTATTGCTTTTGCCTGCAAATGAATTTTGCTCTTGTATCAATGTGGCAATTCCTTTTCGTTGCGCCATATACAATACCGGAAAGCTTGCATAACCACCAACACCAACAGCTACATCTGGTTTAAATTCATTGATTATATTTTTCGCCTGTAGAAAGCTCTTCAACAATTTGAAAGGCAAGGTGAAATTTTTAAATAAAGAACTTCTGTTGAAACCGGTAATGTCCAAGCCAATTATATTATATCCTTCTTTCGGCACTTTTTCCATTTCCATTTTCCCTTTAGCTCCAACAAATAAAATTTCACAGGCAGGTTGCAAACGCTTCATCGCATTTGCAATCGCTACTGCCGGGAAAATATGTCCCCCCGTGCCGCCGCCCGCTATGATAATTTTTATGTGTTTCGTTTCTTTCATTTCTTCCGTTAGGGAGGTATTGGGTTAGTGAGTTAAGGAGTTATTGAGTTATTGAGTTATTGAGTTATTGAGTTATTGAGTTATTGAGTTATTGAGTTATTGAGTTATTGAGTTACAAGTTATCATTTAAGTATTGTCAGTTATTTATTATTTATCATTCATCATTTATAATTCATCATTGTTTTCAAATTACGCTTCCTCACGTATTTCCTCTACCACTAAATCTTCATTCCCTTCAGTATCTTCAACAAATCGACTTACACTTAATATAATTCCGATAGCCAGACATGTAAACCAAATCGACGACCCACCCATACTCACCAATGGCAATGTTAAACCGGTGACCGGCACCAAATTCACATTCACTGCCATGTTTAAAAAGGCCTGAAACACTAAGGTGAAGCTCAAGCCAACCGCTAAGAAAGCACCAAAGGCAAACGGACATCGTCTGAAAATAATAATGCTTCGCCACAAGAAAAGCAGGTACAGAAAAATCATTCCGCCGCCGCCAATTACTAATCCATATTCTTCGATAATGATAGAATAAATAAAATCTGAATATGGATGCGGTAAAAAATTTCGTTGTGAGCTATTACCCGGACCAACGCCTGTGAGCCCTCCATTGGCTTGTGCAATTTTTGCCTGTTGTACTTGATATGGCACATCATCTTTATCTTTCGAACTAAAGTTTTTGATACGCGCTTCCCATGTAGCCGCCCGTCCGAAGCCCGTGAGTTTTGACACACCAAATAAAATTCCGAAAAGCACCATGCCCGACAAAGCGAGTATTGCCAAATGAGAAATTTTTATTCGCCCGATAAAAAACAACATGCAACATGAGAACCCTATCATTAATGCCGTTGACAAATTCGCCATGGCGATCAAACCACAAATAACAATCAGCGGAAGAAAAATATTAATAGCGACACGTTTAAAATTATCCAAATCATTTTGCAATCGTGAAAGCTGCCGGGCCAAAAACATAAACAACGCGAGCTTCGCCAAATCAGACGTTTGAAACGTGAGTCCAATCAACGGAAGCCGTATCCAACGGGAGCCCTCATTTAATGTGGTGCCAAAAAATAAGGTATACATCAACAACGGAATACTGATGGCAAAAAGAAACACAGCAATTTTCGAATAGATCACATAGTTTACTTTATGTGCTAAAAAGATAATAACCAAACCTGCCATCAACACTCCCAATTGTTTAATAAGGTAAACTTCTGTATGGCCTTTTTGCAAACGATACGCCAATGAACCTGTGGAACTATATACAGCCATTAAACTAATCATAGAGAGCACAATGACTACACCCCAGATTATTTTATCGCCTTTTGTTCTTTTTAAAATATGTTCCATTTTTTTTCTTTGTTACGGGTTAGGGAGTTACGCGTTAGCATGTTCCGAAACTCTTATATTTTACTTGCCGCCAACTACCAATTTATTACTTGCATTCTCTCTTATCTCACATCTCTTATATCACATCTCCTATCTTACTTACAGCGCCTTCACTGCTC
>JANNYV010000183.1:0-5489 GCA_031410275.1 Bacteroidota bacterium | reverse complement strand
AAAAATATGGGGATTTTAATTTTTCTGCTCTCCCTCCAGGACTTGAACCTGGGACCCCCTGATTAACAGTCAGGTGCTCTAACCAACTGAGCTAAGGAAGAGTATAATTGGAGCGCAAAAATAGGAAAAAAATAATACTATCCAATTTTATTACAAAATTTGATTTAGAATTCAGGAATAGCTTTAATTTCGGTCAGAATAAAATAAATGAAAACAAAAGAAGAGATCTTAAACATCTTAGAAAACGTATTCGACCCCGAGGTGCCTGTATTAACCGTACAAGACTTGGGTATTATAAGGGATGTACATATTATAAGTGATAGTGACGTTGAAGTTATTATCACACCTACGTATAGTGGATGCCCAGCAATGAATACCATTGCCATGAATATCAAATTTGAATTATTATCTCATGGTATCGAACATGTTACAGTTCGTGAAGTGCTTTCTCCTGCATGGACAACAGATTGGATGAGTGAATCAGGAAAACAAAAGTTAAGAGAATATGGAATTGCTCCGCCTCAATATTCAACAGCGAACAATCCAAGAGAGATGGATGCAGTGGTCTCTTGTCCACAATGCCATTCAAATGATACTGTTTTGGTGAGTCAATTTGGGTCTACTGCTTGCAAAGCCTTATATAAATGTAACACTTGTTTAGAGCCTTTCGATTATTTTAAATGTCATTAGAAAAGTGCTTGCATGTTACGGATTCTTACTTTTTATGACAGTCATCATCATTTATTTACATGTAAAGCAGATCTTTAAGGAGAACTATTCTCAAAATTTCCTCATGCTCATCAACTCTTAAACCATCCGCTATACATGACATAATTATTGGCAATGCGGTTTATTTCTCCATGAATTAATTCCTGTGAAATATCTTTTACTTTTTTTGCCGGAACACCTGCATAAATACTCCCGCTTTCACATACTGTATTTTCTAACACCACTGCACCGGCGGCAATAATGGTATTGCTGCCAACTCTTGCATTATCCATAATGATGGCTCCCATACCAACCAATACATTATCTTCGAGTGTACATCCGTGTACCAATGCATGATGACCGATAGATACATTATCGCCAATAACAGTTTTTGTTTTTTCGTAGGTACAATGTATACAGGCGCCGTCTTGTATGTTTACTTTGTTGCCAATACGTATACTGTTGACATCACCACGTACGACTGCATTAAACCATACGCTGCATTCTTCACCCATTTCTACATCACCGACTATAGTGGCGTTAGGAGCAATAAAACATGTTTCGGGAATGGTTGGCAATACGCCTTTAACTGGGAGAATGAGGGGCATGGTATAATTAGTTGAGAGTTGACAATTGAGAGCTAAGCGTGAATTTTACTATTATTTTATCACCCCTAATTCTTTCCCGACCTTTGTAAATGCAGCTATCGCAGCATCTAAATCTTCGAGGCTATGACCGGCACTCACCTGCACCCGTATACGCGCATTACCCTTTGCGACCACAGGAAAGAAAAATCCGACTACATAAATTCCTTCTTCCAATAAGCGGGCTGCCATCGTTTGTGCTAACACCGCCTCATACAACATGATAGGCACAATAGGATGTATGCCCGGCTTAATATCAAAACCTGCCTTCGTGATTTGCTCCCTAAAATATGTTGTATTTGATTCTAGTTTGTCTCTAAGTTCTGTTGTCTCGCTCAACATATTCAGTACTGCAATAGAGGCTCCAACTATACTCGGAGCCAGTGTATTAGAGAAAAGATAAGGCCGACTTTTTTGTCGAAGCATATCAATGATTTCTTTCCGGCCTGAGGTGAAACCACCATTGGCACCACCTAATGCTTTACCCAATGTACCTGTAATAATATCTACTTTACCAATGACATCACAATGCTCATGCGTACCCCTTCCGGTCGTTCCCATAAAACCACTTGAGTGACATTCATCTATCATCACTATGGCATCATATTTTTCCGCTAATGCACATATCTTATCTAACTGAGCAATGGTTCCGTCCATACTAAAAACACCATCAGTGGCAATCATGCGGCTACGGCAATGTTGTGTGGCAATCAATTTTTCTTCAAGCTCCTGCATATTATTATGCTTGTATCGGTGCCGCTCTGCCTTGCAAAGACGAACGCCATCAATAATAGAGGCATGATTTAATTCATCAGAAATAATGGCATCCTGCTCATTGAGTAGAGGTTCAAACACCCCACCATTTGCATCAAAGGCCGCGGCATATAAAATAGTATCTTCTGTTCCAAGAAAAGTTGAAATTTTTGCTTCTAATTCTTTATGAATATCCTGCGTACCACAAATAAAACGGACGCTGCTCAATCCGTAACCACGTTCGTCAATGGCTTTGTGTGAGGCTTCAACCACTTTCGGATGAGATGAAAGCCCAAGATAATTATTAGCGCAAAAATTTAATACGGGTTTGCCGTTGGCAATAATATGCGCTGATTGTTCAGACGAAATAATTCGTTCCTGTTTAAACAGTCCGGCCTCTCTGATTTCTGCAACTTCGGCTCCAATACGGTCAACTAGTTTTTGATTCATTGTTTTTTAATTTAAAGGGCGAAGATAGGGAGAATTTGAAAATTTGATGATTTGAAAATTTGAGAATGAAATACAGATCATGAACCGTCATATTCGATTATACTTAGTGGTTAGAAATGATATCTTCCGGTACGTACAATCTCTACTTTCTTATTTTTTATTCCTTATTTATAAACCTCCAACATTCTTTCCGCAACTCCTTTCATCTCCTCCGCTAGGCTAGCCGGTTTTAATACTTTCACTTTATCACCAAAACTTTGCAACAAGGATTTTAATTCATAATTTACAACCAACTCAACTGAAATTGTAAATTCCTTTTTGTTTTCTTTTATTATTTTTTGTGAATGATGAATGGGTTGTGATTTTAAATAATTGCTTTGTATCGGATCAAATTGCAAGGTGATTTTTTCGGGTTTCGAATTGGGTAATGAAATACCGATGGCCGCTCTAAAATAATTTTCTTTATCTATTTCCTCTTCCCTGAATGTCTGATTCATTTTAATAACATCACTCATTCTGTCGAAGGCAAAGGTTAGAAATTTAGACTCTTTTGTTGGATGAATGTCTTTTGCAATCAAATACATTCGGCCATTATATTCTTTTATAAAATAAGGATGTACAGTGTGTTTCGTAGGCTCTGTTTTTGTGAAAGGTTGATAATTTATGCGAAGAACATTTTTTCCATGAATGGCCTCGACCATATCATTCATATATTCTATGCCCTGATACCGTTTGGGTCTGTCGAGAAGCAGAATTGAACCGCCGCTTACTTTTTCGCGGCTTTGTTTAACCGAAGAAGCAATTTTATTAATCGCATCTTCAAACAATTTAATGGCGGGTATTTCCTTAAACTGTTCGAGAATTCCAATCGCAATTTCCAAGCCCTGTAAATCCTCTTCCGAAACCGGTATGTTGTTGATCGAATAATTCGGGTCGGTATACACATAACCCTTTTTATATAAATCATATTCAATGGGTGCATTAAACCCCAACGACTCATCATAGCGCATGGCATAAATATCTTTTTGAATACTGGCTACCGAAATAGAAGTCCCCATTTTCTCACTAACAAAGTCAACAATTTCCTGCAAGGAAGGTGCAGGTTTTTGTTTGATTGTCATGCGATTGTCAATTAATCGGTATCGGGTTAAGGCATTCTTGTTTTTCATCGTCTAAAAATCGGGTTTGTTCGTATATATCATTTACCAAACAATTTCAGTGAAGTCATAGCGTTATAAAATGTATCGTAAGGAATTTAAAATTAAAATATTATGCCACAGAATAAAAAAAGTAAAGATAAGATAAGGCTGCGTAAACTCATTACGCAGTTGGAAGTAAATCTTTGTGACGAATTAAATACTATAAACATGAAGAACACATTCGTACAAGCAGATTTTAAGATTCAGGCCTTTGAAATGAAACGCGTTATTTTTGATGATAGCGATTTGGTTAGCATGGAAGTAAAGTGCCGTATTGAGGGCGAGCTGAAAGAAACGACCCTTCTTTTTACATTCAGTAAATTTAATGACCTTCTTCGCTTTAGTGGTGAAAGTGGCGAGAAATTGCAACTTTTGGTGAGCGATAAATTATTAAGTAATGGTGACAGGCCATATATCATTGAAGCCGGAGAACAAGCATTAATTTTTACCTCATGCCGTATTGATTTAACCTTTTTAATTGCCGACGATGCTAGTTGTTTCAGTGCCGATGACATTACACCCATTTCGTTTTTACAACAGGCAAAAAATTTACGTTCCAATATCAAAGATTTCAGTAATGTGCATATCGACAGTAAAGCGCAACTCAATAATACTTTGCAAGAAATAGCGACGATGTATCGTTATTATTTGGGCTTGAAAGAATTGAATTTGAATGATGTTTCGGCCCGTGAAAAAGCAGGATTGGCAAATGACAAATTGTTTAAGATTGCCTATCATGCTGCGGGAAGTGTGAAATAACTTATTGCTATGCAAAAAGAAAAGAGAAGCGATTTTAGTTTGTTTAGTGTTCTTCTTGTCAACTCTGTTTATGAAGTGTTTTTGTTAGATGGAACAAGCGCGAGGGATAGTAGCGGAAAGCCCGGAACGAGGCACGAGTGAGGCCTTGCAGCGGATAGCCCGACCCGAAGTCCGCCTCGGCTGAGGGTGCGCCCAAACCTTTTCATTTCCTCATTTATTTCTTCACTATTTTCACCGCCCACTGCTTTCCATTTCTAAAAAAGCAAGCCGTATAAACACCTTCAGACAACGAAGTCATGGAAATTGTTTGAGAATTTTTGGTCATTGTTTGTTGAAGAATTATTCGCCCGGTCATATCAGTTAATTTAAGTTGATCGTCTTGTTGTGACCCTTCAATATGAAGAATATCAAAGACAGGATTTGGGTAACATGAAAAACCATATGGGGCCGATAAATCATTCAATCCAATTGTACTTTTTACAAGTATCGTATTTGATTTGATGCTGTCGGGTGTGTAACATCCGGCCGGTACAATGTATGCATACACCGAATCTGCCATGGTTAATGGTGTGAAGTTATATGTATTGACCGGACTGTTAGTGGTAGCTAAATACGTATTGGCTTTATACCATTTTAATTGATAGGACGAAGCAACAGACGCAGGAATAGTAGCTGTATAAATAGTGTTGACACCAATACTTACAATGGATGGATTTGACGTAAGCGTCAATATGCCAATTGCAGTGCCCGGATTTACAACAACAGCAATACTCGATGTGTTGGTGCATCCGTTTGCATCTGCTCCGGTGACGGTATAGGCATTTGTTGCAGTGGGCGTAAAAGGAACGCCATTCGTAATACCGCCACTCCAACTATAAGAAATACCACCATTTCCAAAAAGTGAAATAGCATCACCCAAACAAATTGCAGGATTTGGCGCTGAGGAAACCGTAATATTTGGTAATGGGTTTACGAC
>JANNYV010000182.1:0-2594 GCA_031410275.1 Bacteroidota bacterium | reverse complement strand
GTTGGTCAAATACCGAAGAATCGCCAATTGCCCATGTGGCAGGCAGTATAGTTCCTGTTCCGGTGGGTAACATCTTACGCATTACGTGTGAATATTCTGTTTCACCATTCGGAGAAGTATAGCCATACACATTGCGCTCAGCAACAGCCGTACGTAAATTTAAAGTTGAATTACTGACAGCTTGAGTCGCTCTTACAACAGTGTGTACATAAATAATATCATGTGCTGCAGAAAATGAATGAGAAACTTCCACATCAAAAGGCGAAACCACATTACCCCTGGTAGTTAATTGTGTAGCTGTAACACTTGCAGCGTTGCCATTCCAGTAATTGCCATCAATAAATGCATGTGGCGAATAATTGTTTGCATAATAAGTAGTACGATTCGAAATATCAGTTTGTGCATAAGGCCAAAAATTAGGACCAGCAGAAGGAATATTGTTCTGATATTTCAATGAAATAACATTGGATGCATGGGCATCTAATAATACATTAAAACCAGGGTTGGTTGCCGCGCATGGGCCACAGGTTTCACCGGTAAATTCTTCTACCAGCACTAAGCGGGTGCTTTGACCAAAACTAAAACTGGTCAATAGTACCGCAGTCAATAAGGTGTACAGTTTCTTCATGAGAATTTTTTTTGTTTATATTTTAAGTGGAAATGAAGTGGTAAAACTATCAATTATTTTTTGACCAGCCATAGATAAATTCAAAATTTTACACGGGGTAAATAAAAAAAGGGATCTTCACACATGTAAAGATCCCTTTTAAACATGAATTAATTGCCTGATTATTTCTGAATAACTACATTATTAATAATTGTTTCGCTGGCAGTGATAATTTTCACCAGATAATTTCCATTGGATTCGTTGCTTAAGTTAACCTGTATAATATTCCCTTCTGCTTTATCATAATTGATTTGCTTAACTACACCACCCAATACATTGGTAATAACTACCTCCATTTTCGATGCACCAAGCTGTTCCACATTAATATTTATTTGACCTGATGATAGGGTTGGGTAAATATTAACAACAGAATTCTTACTGATTCCTCCAACGCCAGTAACATTCCAAGGTGACAGATTCACCTGATCGATATAGGCATTATTTCCATGATCGGATGTTGCTTTAAAAGCAACAAGCATATTCGCCTGTCCGATATAAGCCGAAAGATCTACCGACTCTGCTCTCCAATGGGTTAAGGCAGGTGTATATAAACTGTGATTTCCATTGGTTACGGTTGCTAAATCAACACCACTCTTCATCCAAACCGTGTTCCAGGTACCTCCACAATCACTGGAAACAATAACCTCCATTTTATCATTGCTTCTTAAACCAGTTGTATTATAACGCTGATGCGCAACATTAAAAGTTAAGGTGGGTGCAATTGCAGTACTTAAATCGGCAGGAGTTAATGCATACAGGATATCTATTTGCGATAACGGGCTGTTGTAAAAATCCATCTTGGCGGAACCTGTTCCCGGAGGATTTGAATTGGCAGCAGAGCGAATCCAACCTGTTACATGGTCATAATCTTCCTTCACCCAGTCCTGTGGTGGGAAAGTTTGAGAAGCAAATGTCTGGGATAATGAAGTGGAAGCAGCTAATGGCTGACCACAGGAAACTGAATAAGTATTATTAACAGTAATGATATCAGGTACTCCGTTAACATTCGTAATATGAGCAGTAACCGTATGAGCACCAGAAGCAATTGAAACTCCCGGCAAGGCGATATTTACATTTGCTCCCTGACTGATGGTCCCTATCCAGTTATAAACCGAAGCTGTACCACCATCTAATGCATATTCAATGTCCAGACTATTTACAGTTGATATCTCATTATTGGTGACATTAATCGTAGCGACCGCATTTCCTGTACAGTTTACAGTAGTAGTTGACATACCAATAATGGCAGGGTCAACTGCAATTAATGCCGGACTATGCCCTGTTTGCATAATTTGTTTAGTAACATCATTTTGCACCCAAACAATTGCTTCCAGCATGGCCCAAATTGGCATTGGATAGCTTGTTGGAGAAGCAGCAATGGTCCATTGTTCATCAATAACCACAGAGTCACCAATTGCCCATGAAGTTGGCAATGTGGTGCCTGTTCCATTCGGTAATATTTTACGCATCACATGAGCGTATTCGTCTTCTCCATTGGGGGATGTATAGCCATAAACATTTCTTTCCGATACAGCAATACGAGCTTTATAGGTGCCAGTAGGTACTGTTTGTGAAGCTCGTATTACTGTGTGGATATAAATAATATCATTGGCGGCAGAAAAATAATGAGAAGTTGTAATTTCAAAAGGCGAAACAACAGAAGCTCGCGTATTAAGTTGGGTTGCGGTAACACTGGCAGCATTACCATTCCAATAATTACCATCAATAAATGCATGTGGAGAATAATTGTTAGCATAATAAGTTGTACGATTTGAAATATCCGCTTGCGCATAAGGCCAGAAATTAGGTCCTGCGGAAGGAATATTATTTTGATATTTAAGGGAAATAACATTCGATGCATGTGAATTAAGCAATACATTAAACCCTGGATTGGTTGCGGCACAAGGCCCGCAGGTTTCACCGGTAA
>JANNYV010000181.1:0-5222 GCA_031410275.1 Bacteroidota bacterium | reverse complement strand
AAAGGGGTATCTTTTTTCTTTTTCTTTTTTTCGTGTTCCACTTCTTTCCTTTTTTCGTCACGTTTTTCTTTAAGCAATTGCAACGAATCATGACGAGCAGCAATCAATGCTTTGATAGAATCGGCACGTGCAGAGGCATGGTTATTTTGCGCAATAGAATTTGTGCAACACAAAAACAAAATGGATACTATGAAGAAAATATGTTTCAATGAATATCAAAACTAATGTAATTTTACGAAAAAACATAGCCTCATGACATCTCATGTACTTTATACGGGCGAATTGCGAACCGTGGCAACGCATCTTCAAAGCGGCACAGTCATCGAAACTGATGCGCCGAAAGATAATCAGGGAAAAGGTGAGCGCTTTAGCCCCACAGATTTGTTAGCGACTTCCTTAGGCTCTTGTATGCTCAGCATTATGGGCATTGCAAGTCGCACTCATAGCATTGATATAGTCGGTACAAAAGTTGACATTGAGAAAATAATGATAGCCGATCCACAACGAAGAGTAGGAGAAATTAATGTTCAATTTCATTTTCTCACAGCCAAAAACTATTCAGACAAAGAGCGAAAAATTCTAGAGAACGCCGCCATGACATGCCCTGTTTTTTTAAGTTTACATCCGGATATAAAGCATCGAATAGATTTTAATTGGGAAGGGGGGGTTATTTAAATCAACTTGATGAATATCGGAAAAGCGAACTGAATTATGTATTAAATATGGTGTGATTTAAATAACTTTGTCAAAAAAAATGGATGTCTGTATTAAGGTCGATAAACAAATTCAAAACTATTTACCCTTATTGGGAGTGAAAGAAAAAAAATCATTACTCTACACAATTAAATCATTTATGGAGTTGAAAGAAAATACACAACGAATCAGTATTGAACAGTACAATAAAGAAATAGCAGATTCGGAAGCCAGAATTGATGCAGGAAATTATTTTACGCAAGAAGAGGTAGAAGCATTGATTAAATAAATGGAGAAGGTCAAATTAAAAATAAAGTGGGATAAAGAGGCGCTAATAGAATTGACAGAATTATATGAATATATCAAAATAGATTCTGCGCAAAATGCTAAAAAAGTGAGAGCTGCCATTGTAGAGAAAGTAAAAGAAATAGTATTGTACCCCTTCCGCTATACTAAGGATATGTACAAAATAAATAATGATGGGAGTTACAGATATTTTGAATTGTATCATTAAAGAATCACCTTTAGAATTACACAAACAGAAATAAAAATATTCAGAATAAGGCATGCCAAAAGAGAACCACTCGAATATTAAATTAATATTGATTATAATAAGACGGCTGTCTAATAGAAACAAGAACTCGCCAACCCGTAACTCCTTAACCCGCCACTTTAAAATTTATGAATGCTATTATAACAGGAGCCTCTAAAGGAATTGGAAAAGCGATTGCTGAAAAATTAGTCTGTGAAGGCATGAATGTCGCTATTTGTTCGAGAAATGAAACAGAGCTTTCGAAAACGATTGCTGACTTACAACAATTAAATCCGGCGGTCAAAGTTTTTGGCCAATGCCATGATATCAGTAAAAAAGAAGAAGCCATTTCGTTTGGTAATGCGGCACTTGATTCATTTAAAACAATTCATTTGTTTATTAATAATGCCGGCACATTTATACCCGGTGATATTTGCACCGAAGAAGATGGTATTCTTGAAACCTTGATGGGAATCAATTTGTACAGCGCCTATCATCTTACCAGAGTAATTGCGCCGGCCATGATGAAGAATGATATGGCAACAGGTTCGCGGGGTCATATCATGAATATGTCCTCAGTGGCAGGGCTCAAAGCGTATGCACAAGGCGGTTCATACAGTATTAGTAAATATGCGATGGAAGGCTTTTCAAAAAATTTGCGTGAAGAGTTGAAAGCATATTTCATAAAAGTAACCACTATAAACCCCGGTGCTACCATGAGTGATTCCTGGAATGGAAGCGGGGTAGAAGCATCGCGTATTATGAAAGCAAGCGATATCGCCGATTTAATTTGGACTGTATTTAATTTATCACCACAAGCAGTGGTTGAAGAAATTGTATTAAGACCGCAATTGGGCGATTTGTAAATGTTGAAACGATTCCCATAAGATGATTACTTTTGGGCTCTTATTTTTTTAAATCATTTCTATGCATACTATTTTCTTCAAATCATATTTATATTCGGTTGTTTTAATATCGGGTATTTTTCTTTGTTCAGCATGTCATTCTGAAAATGAAACTAAAAATGATGTGCGAACCAACGAATCAACGCAACAAACATCATCAAACGGAAATCAATATTCGCAACCGGCAACGCAGGAAACAAAATCTACGCAAGCACACAAACCGGCCAAGGTAGACAAAACGCCCCTCACGAATTCGAAACTCGAAGGAAGTTGGATTTCTGATAATGATGCGCAGCATGTATTGCAAATGAAAGGTAGTCGCTATATGGATTATTATAATGGAGCAATTTCGGTAAAAGGAAGCTATACCTTATGTCATTGTGCTGATGCGCCTTGCACGGGGCAGCATACCAATATTCCGGTATGTATTTCTGTGAAAACTGACGCGAAAGAATTTTGTTACAATGTATTAGTTGCCGACGGGGTCGATTTAAAACTTATACTCGTTGGCGGCAAAGGCAATATATTGGCGTTTCATAGGAATTGAGTGATGAGCGAGGAGTTAGAAGTTAAAAGCGATAAGTTATGAATAGTATGTATTCCCTATTAACTTGTACCTAATCCAATATCAATTCAATTTCTTTATGTTTAAATGACTTTACTTTTCCATTCACTGAAATTTGAATATACCCGGTTTCATCAACACCCATAATAATACCTTTATGAAGTTCGTGGTTTTTTTTAAACATAATTTCTTGCCCTATTTTATACAACATTGAATTATACATCTGCAAAAGCTCTGTGGCATTGGCTTCGTACTTCCTGAAATTTTGATTTAGCAATTTGAGCAATTGCTTGAAAATAATGTTTAATTTATATAATTGCTTTGCTTCAAGGCTTATCGAAGTGGCCCAATTCATATCATGAAAATGAGTTTGATTGACATTTAAACCAATACCAATAATGGCATGGGTCCAATGCGTACCGCGTATTATATTTTCAATTAAAATACCGGCAATTTTTTTATTCTCTGCATATATGTCATTTGGCCATTTTATACTCACATTTCGCAACCCAATATTTGTCATCAAAAATTCTGCCACTGATAAACAGGCAAAGGTATTGAGTATAAATTGGTTTTGCAGCGGAAACCCTTGCGTATCAAGGATTGTAGTAAATAGCAGGTTCTTGCTTTCTTCGGCCAACCAAATATTTCCATGCTGTCCTTTACCACTTGTTTGAAAATCGGCACGTATCGTCATCCCATGTTCTGCCATTCCTTCATTTATAAGGCGCATGGCATAATTGTTGGTGCTATCTATTTCCGACAGTTCAATTAATACTTCTCCTATGGGTGAAGTTCTCAGCATTCAATTCTTTTGTTTAGCTTTGTAAATTAATTTAAATTCGACATAAATCAAAAATATTTTTAGTACTTGAAAACAGGAACAATCGAAACACCATCAACCAAATCAAAGCTCACGCAAAATAGCCGGATTGTGAAAACAATCATCGCAGCCATTATCGATAAAAAAGGAGAAGAAGTTATTTCGCTAAACCTGAAAAAAATTCCGGAGGCCATTGCTGATTTTTTTATTATTTGTGAAGCCAATAACCCCATGCTCGTCAAAGCAATCGCCGATAATATTGAGAAAAAAGTACTTGAAGAATGTGGCGAAAAACCTTACAAATTTGAAGGTAAACAAGGTGAAAAGTGGATACTCGTAGATTATGTCGATGTGGTAGTACATTGCATGATGCCCGAAACACGGGGGTTTTATAATATTGAAGAGCTTTGGCAAGACGCCGAAAAAAAAGAACATACTTAATCATTTAAACAAAAAACGACAATCGCCGTATTGTATAATCACGAACATATTTGATGGAACAGAATAAAACAAATATTCCACCGGTAGGAAACAGCAATCCTAACGTACCGAATAAAAAAGGACCGAAATTTAATTTATATTGGATTTATGCGTTGTTTGCAATCGCATTAATTGCCCTGACATTTTGGGATAAAGGCTTTACGCAACATCCGAAAGAAGCAGATTTTCAAACAATCGACAAATCATTTATCAGCCGTCATCTTGTAGACAGTATGGTAGTGATGGGAAGAACAGTAGATGTTTATTTAAATAAGGACAGCCTTAAATTGAAAGCATATGAGGAACTTTTCAAATCATTGAAAGGAAATGAAAAAGGCCCTCATTATAGCTTTACCATCGGCGATGTGCAACAGTTCAAAACAGATATGGCAGATGCGCAGAAAGATTTTACCAAAGAGCAAAAAATTAGAACCTCGTATGCCGAAGACAGTAAAAGCGGTTGGATGGGTTTTATTATTCAAATAATTTTTCCGTTGGTATTAGTTATCGGGCTTATGATTTTGATTATGCGTAAAATGGGTGGAGGCCCCGGTGGTGGCGGTCCGGGAGGTATTTTTAATATTGGAAAATCGAAAGCGCAATTGTATGATAAAGGTGCAAAAGTAACCATTACATTTAATGATGTAGCAGGGCTCGATGAAGCAAAAGGCGAAGTAATGGAGATTGTTGACTTCTTGAAAAACCCGAAAAAATATACCGCACTCGGCGGAAAAATTCCAAGAGGATGTTTGTTGGTTGGCCCTCCGGGGACCGGTAAAACCTTGCTAGCAAAAGCGATGGCGGGCGAAGCGCAGGTTCCTTTCTTTAGTATGAGCGGTTCTGATTTTGTGGAGATGTTTGTAGGTGTTGGTGCGAGTCGTGTGCGAGATTTATTTAAACAAGCCAGAGAAAAATCGCCATGTATTATTTTTATTGATGAGATTGATGCCATCGGACGCTCGCGCGGGAAAAACCAAATGATGTCGAATGATGAACGCGAAAACACCCTGAACCAAATGTTGGTAGAGATGGATGGATTTAGCGGAGACAGCGGTATCATTGTGTTGGCAGCCACCAACAGACCCGATGTATTAGATGTGGCTTTGTTACGTCCGGGTCGTTTCGATCGGCAAATTTCGATCGACATTCCTGATTTGGCAGGTCGTGAAGCAATTTTTAAAGTGCATTTAAAAGGAATTAAAACAAAAGCTAACTTAAATATTC
>JANNYV010000180.1:0-1870 GCA_031410275.1 Bacteroidota bacterium | reverse complement strand
TGACAAATTGAATCCAAGTTGTATTTCTCCTTTAGCCCACTCTTGTGTGGTTTCGGTTATAAACGCTTTTTCATTCATGCCTTTCGTATTGGTAATATGAAGCTGAAAAACATGTCCTCCGGTTTCAATATCGAAACCAAGCGATAATGGCAATGTATTATAGTTCTTTGTTGCGCCGTATAAAATAGGATATGTATCTACAATCAGTGCAGTTCGATTTGATAATTTAATTCGTCCTCCAACACCTAATGCCACCATATTATTTTTATCACTGTTTAATTCAACTAAGTTACGATGAACCAATGTTGGTGATAGCTGAAGCGTAAACTTAGAACCAAATTTTCTTCCCAAAATAGTTTGATGATAATACGCCATCCGATTCACCATTTTATTTAGTTGGGCATCAGAAATCTTTGTTGTATTTAATGTTACTCCGGACGTCCATAAAATAGAAAATGGAAATGAATGAGCACCTTTACTCTGGTGTACAATTCGGTATTTTACAAATCCGTCCGCTTCTTTATTAAATGTACTTCGACCAATACCAATCGTAAAATTTTTTGAAACACCATAATCAAAACCAAAACGCATACTTGCCTGATCGAGACCGAATAACTGATGGTAACCACCATTTATAAGACCAAAGCGATGAAGTATTCTTAGATCTAATACACCTTTACCTAACATTTCCATCGAATGCCCATTAATTACCCTCGACGATTTAAACGCATTTCGAACAAACTCCTTTTTAGGTTTATTGTCATCCCCTAATAATTTCTCAAGATCATTGGTTGAATCTTTCTGAGCATTCATTATAAAACTTGAAGACAGTAAACAAAGGGATACAACTATATTTTTGATAATTTTTGTCATAGTATTATTTTATTTCATTGCATCCAGAGAGCAATTCACATTAATTTTTACATCTTTAGAAATCTTGTCCTTCACGGCACCCGGAATCGCAATATTATATTCAGCCAATACTGCACTAAAATTAGACTTCAACATGGGCTTCCCACTTTTGATAATAATTTTACCAACCGATTTTACATCCTTGGTAACACCATGAATGGTCAACTTGCCCGCAACTTCTGCATTGTATTCCCCATCTTTTGTAAAATTGATCGCTGCCAAATTTGTAATACTTCCTTTGAATGTTGATCTAGGAAATTTGTCACTCTCCATATAATTCTCATTAAAATGTTCCTGCATTAATTGTTGTCCGAACACAAAACTTTTAATTTGTACAATGACATCTAATGAGCCTGTTTTTATATCGAGTAAACAAGCAGTCGATTTATTGATACCCTCAATTTTTTCGAGTGGGGTTGTCGCATTAAAATCAATGCTGCCGGTCTTAGTCATAAATCGTTGGGCATTGACCTGTATTGACGTCATTACCAACATTGCAAAAATTATTTGTTTCATGTTTGTTATTTATTAAGTGAGCAAAAATTCATTTGTATTGTATTTCCTAATCCTAATTCAGTATCTATAGTATATGCCGAAATTTTCCCTTTAATCGAAATGTCTTGTCCTTCTTTTAACATTACACAATCATGCTGATGCCTGCAATCTATATCACAAATAATACTTGACATAGAAGCACTGTCACCGAGCTCTACACGGGTATATATTGAATCTGTAGTAACCTTCTTAACGGTTCCATTAACGGCAACAAGTTTGCCTATCAAGTTATTTAATGAAGCGGTATCTCCGTTTGTCTTATTCATAATTTCACTAAAGGAAAATGTCATCTCTACCTTTTTATTTCCTAAATCTGGATTAGGTTTGTTTACATATTTCCAAGCAATAACAACTCCAATAGAAATCAAGATTAGAATGATTAAAAGATATTTTATTTTTTTAC
>JANNYV010000179.1:0-1556 GCA_031410275.1 Bacteroidota bacterium | reverse complement strand
CGGCAGAGTACTTCCAAAGTTCTTTAACCTCGAAGAACCTGTAAATACTCTGCCGTATCCACTTGCATCAATAATAAATTTTGATTCCACAGTCATTTCATTTCCATCATTATCAATATAAGAAACAACCTGTTTATCTTTTGAACAGCTCACACTTTTAACTTCGCATTTAAATTTTACAGGCACACCTTGTTCAATCGCTGTATTGATTAAGATATTATCAAAATCAGCACGTTTAACCTGCCAGGTCCAGGTCCAGCCTTTTGTAAACTGATCTTCAAAAAAGAATTCAATGCGTTCATCACCCTTGTAAAAAGCGGCACCATTTTTTAATTGAAATCCATGCTTCTTTACATTCGGCAAAAATCCTACTTCGTCTAAATGTGCCATGCATTGTGGCAATAAACTTTCACCAATTACAAATCTCGGGAACTGTTCTTTCTCAAGAACAAGCACTTTAAAATTATTTTTATTTAAGTATGCAGAAGCTACTGCGCCTGCTGGTCCGGCTCCTATCACTAACACATCCACTTTTTCTATACTCATGCTTTTTTTATTTTTTCTACTATTTTATTTCTGTCAACAAATTCAAAACAAGTAACGAAGGCTCCGATAGTAACTCCTAATATTCCATGAAAAATAATATTCTGTCCGGTCAAAAATAAGTTTGGAATTTTTGTGCGCGGGCTGATAAATGTTTTGATCGGATTGGTACTGTCTTTTAATATTCCATATAACGAGCCATCATAATTCCCAATATAATCTCTGAATGTTAATGGCGTGGAACTGTAAACATTTTTAACTTTTTCGCGAATGTCAGGAAATAGTTCCTCTACTTTTGCTAACAATTTTTCTTCTTTTAGTTTTTTCCATTCATCATAATCAGCACCGCGATTATCAGGATAAGCAGTGGTGTTGTAGGTATCTTTCCACTTATCGGTTTCCTTAATATCCATGTACGTCATCACACTCATTGACTCTGCATACTTATCACTTTTAGAAGTAGCAGGAGTGCAAACAAAAAATCCATCGGGCCATTCTTCTTCTTTATAAGAACAACCTGCCCACACATCATCTTTGTTGAACTGGTAAATATTATAGTTGAGATATTCAAAAGCGTTTTTGTGAAAAGTAAGATGCAATGTAAAAGAAGAGATGGTATTTTGAACCGTACGAACTCTCTTTTTATACGCATTTAAAAATCTGTTCTCTCCAAAAATATCTATCGTAGCAGCAGGATGTATATTGGATATGAAATTTTTACCTCGCACCGTTTCTCCACCTTCCAACACCACTTCTTTTATTTTTCCATCTTCATTATAATTTGCACCCACCACATTTTTGCGCTTGTGTATCTCTCCATCAAACTTGCGAATGGATTGACACATGATTTTTGCAAGCTGCGAACCCCCATCCACAAACTTATGTGAACCCGTGATGTAACTATTCAATATCAATGCATGAACATACAAGGGAGTTTTTTCTTTGATGCCTGCATACAATGGATTGCTACCCGCTAATACCATTTGCAAGCGTTCGTTTTTGGTGATGGAAGA
>JANNYV010000178.1:0-3694 GCA_031410275.1 Bacteroidota bacterium | reverse complement strand
GAGAGTTGTAAGTTGAGAGTTGAGAGTTGAGAGTTGAGAGTTGAGAGTTGAGAGTTGTAAGCAAGTAAATCTTATAAAAGATTGTAACTCGTCATTCCTCATTTATCATTCTTCATTTATCATTCCTCATTTCTTCATTCATCATTCATCATTCATCATTCATCGCTCTTCGCTCTTCGCTTCTAATTCATCACTACTTATAATTCGCATGAAAACTTTGTTCTAATGTAAAGCCTGTTTCGTCGATACCGTAAGTGATATTATCGATAATGGTTGTAAAGAAATTGTATGCAAGCATAGAAATAAACGAAGTGCCTATACCTAATGCGGTATTTACAAGAGCTTCAGAAATACCTGCTGCTAATGCGCCTGCATCCGGTGCTCCTGCTGCTGACATGGCAGAGAAGGCACGTATCATTCCCATTACCGTTCCGAACAATCCTAACAAGGTAGCGGCAGAGGTAATAGTTGATAAAAACACAAGGTTTTTTTCTAACATTGGTAATTCAAGTGCTGTACTTTCTTCGATATCTTTTTTGATATTGGCTATCTTCATATCCAAATCTAATGAACTAGTTGACATCTCTTTATATTTTTTTAAACCGGATTTCATTACATTACCAACGCTGCCTGATTGCTTGTCGCATTCAGCTAAGGCTGCATCAATATTTTTTGATGAAAGATGGTATTGTACTTTTTTGATAAAGTCGGCATTTGTCATTTTGCCGCGTGATTTGAATACAGTTAAGGCTCTTTCAATGACAAAACATAAAGCCGTTAAAAAGGTTGAAATCAAAATCGGAACAACCCATCCACCTTGATACATAGTGCCCATGAGGTTATTTGCTTTGTGCCGAATTTCTGCATCTGCGAAATTCCCTTTGTCTCTAAAAAGAGTATAAAAGATAATGTGGGCAACTGCAATACATGTCACCACAATAATGGTATTAATCATCATTGTGTTGCTACTTTTCCCGGATGCGTTTGCTGCGTTTGATACAGTTGGTTTTACGTCTGCCATAATTATTGGTTTTTATTAATTTGTGATTTTTAATTTAAATATGAGGTTACAAAGATAAATTTCTACTTGAATAAAACAAGTTTTGAAAAAAAAAGTATTTCAGAATTAATATATAACGAAGATAGCCTTATTTTGTTGCATTAAATTTTTACGATTATGACTATAGGTTCAGTAATTGGCATTATTATTTTGGGCATAATTGCCGGTGTGTTAAGTAGTATGGTTGGTATTGGTGGAGGCATTGTTATTGTACCGGTTCTTGTGTTGTTGTTCGGGTTAAGCCAGCATACCGCACAGGGTACAACCCTTGCTATGCTTTCGTTTCCGGTGAGTTTGGTGGCAGCTATTGCTTATCATAAAAAGGGTATGGTAGATTGGAAAATTGCGATGATACTTTGTATAGGTTTTGTAATTGGTGGGTATTTCGGAAGTAAAGTCGCCGTAGAATTACCGACAGCCACCATTAAAAAAGTATTTGCGGTGATTATGATAATCGTAGCGGTGAAGTTTTTATTTTTTGAGAAAGTTAAATGATTGATGTTATATGTTGGGGAATGTATAGGCAAAATCTCTCAACTTTTGCAGAACGTTTATCACCTCAAATAAGAATTTGCTTAATTCGGAAAATAAATTAAATTTGAAATATGAAAAAGTGGAAAGTCGACAAGAAAATATTGACGAAGACATTTGAAAAAATGCGAAAGGACAAGGAATTGGTTGTTTCCTATATGAAAGGTAAAACGACTCTTAGTACATTAACCAAAGAAGGAATTAAGTTTGCGAAACCGATATAATTATGTTTTCGACAACATAACCAGCACCTATAATTTTACAACAAAAAATAATATTCTTTACAGGGTTGCTTTTATAATTGACCATACTTTTTCAACTATTTCGGGTGAAGATGTGGTGGTGATGCTTTGAGATACATTAAGATAAAACGATCTAAATTATGATAATAGGAATAGCAGGAAAATATTCCGCGGAGACAGAAGAAGAAAGACAAAAAAATCTTGATGAAATGAATATGGCAGCGGCGCGACTTTTAGAACTTGGGTATATACCAATAATTGGAATGAATGCCGCATTACCTGTTCTTGAAAAAGCAATAGTAAAGGATCGATATAAATGTATAATGGATATTTCATTAGCCGTTATAAATGCTTGCGATGGCTTATTATTATTATCTGAAAGCCCTGGGGCAAATAAAGAAAGAGATTTGATTTTAGCAAAAGGACTGCCGGTATTTAATTCAATAGAGGAATTAATGAAAAGTGGTAAGTCGGAAGTCATAAGTCGTAAGTCATAAGTCGGAAGTCATAAGTCAAGTTAATGAGACTGTAAAGTGCAATTGCCTGTGCATGGAATTCTCACATTCTCTAATTCTCACACGCTCACATTTTCAAATTGGTTATTTCTCTAATGCCAATTTCAATACTTCATTCATTTCATTGACATAATGAAATTTTAATCCTTTAATATAATTTGGATTAATTTGAATGACATCTTTTTCATTTTGCGTACATAGAATAATTTCTTTCATGCCGGCACGTTTTGCTGCAAGAATTTTTTCTTTTATGCCGCCAACCGGTAATACTTGTCCACGCAATGTTATTTCACCTGTCATGGCTAGCATCGGTTTTATTTTGCGTTTTGTAATGGCACTAACAATGGCCGACATCATGGTAATACCTGCACTTGGCCCGTCCTTAGGAACCGAACCTTCCGGAACATGAATATGTAAACTATTGTTTTCAAAAAAGGAGGTATCAATTTTTAATTCTGTTGTATGTGCTTGAATATAAGCGAGGGCAGTGCTTGCACTTTCCTTCATAATATTTCCGAGGTTACCGGTAAGTGTTAAACCACCTTTGCCTTTATGAATACTGGTTTCGATAAATAAAATTTCACCGCCTACATAGGTCCATGCAAGACCAATAGCCACACCCGGAGGATTCGCTTTATTGTATAAATCGTTGGTGTATTTTGGTTTGCCTAAGACCTCTTCAACAAGAGGCGCATCGACTTCGAATTGTTTTAATTTTTCATTCGTTGCCGCTTTCATCGCAAGGTTACGCATGATCGAAGCGAGTTGCCTTTCAAGTTCGCGTACACCGCTTTCTCTGGTATACTCTGTAATGAGTTTACTTAATACTGCATTCGATATTTTTACGCCAAAATTAAGTAAGCCATGTGCTTCTTTTTGTTTGGGAATTAAATGCTTTTTTGCGATTTCAATTTTTTCTTCAACGGCATATCCGCTTAAATCAATTATTTCTAAACGATCGCGTAAGGCGGGTTGTATTTCACCTAAACTATTGGCTGTTGCAATGAATAAAACTTTGGATAAATCATATTCTAATTCGAGATAATTATCGTAGAACGAATTGTTTTGTTCGGGGTCTAAAATTTCTAATAAGGCACTGCTTGGATCACCTCGATGGTCTCTTCCGATTTTATCTATTTCATCTAAAATAAAAACAGGGTTGCTTGATTTTACTTTTCGTAATGATTGAATAATTCTTCCGGGCATGGCACCGATATATGTTTTGCGATGACCACGAAGTTCACTCTCATCATGCAAGCCACCGAGACTAAATCGTACATACTTTCTTCCAATTGCATTCGCGATCGATTTGCCTAAGGATGTTTTACCAATACCCGGAGGCCCAA
>JANNYV010000177.1:0-3998 GCA_031410275.1 Bacteroidota bacterium | reverse complement strand
CCTTAACTCAATAACACAATAACTACTCCCCAATTGCGCCTTGCAAAAAGCGCTCGTTATTCATTTTTTCTTCATCTAATTCTCCTTCCCATCTTGCAACAACTGCACTGGCTATACAATTTCCCATTACATTGATACTCGTACGTGCCATATCCATCAACGCATCAATTCCCAAAATAATATACAAAGGCCATTCCTTCAAACCTAAATATGAAAACGATGCAATGGTTCCGAGCAAAATCACAAAAGATGCACGAGGCACACCGGCAACACCTTTGCTTGTTATCATTAATGTAAACACAATAAATAATTGATTGCCAAAACTCAACTGCACACCACATGCTTGCGCTACAAAAATACTTGCTAATGATAAATACAATGTTGTTCCATCTAAATTAAAACTATAACCCAATGGCATTACAAAGGAAACAATTTTACGCGGCACACCAAATAACTCCATATTCTTCATTGCTTTTGGCAATGCACTCTCTGAACTTGCCGTTGCAAACGCTAATGTAAAAGGCTCCGAAATTGCTTTGAATAAATTTTTGATATTCAATTTTGCAAAAACACAAATTGGCAATAAAACCAGTAACACAAAACCAATCAAGGCTCCGTATAAAGTCAACACCAAATAAATACCATTTAGCAAAACACCAATACCAAGTTTACCTACTGTATATGCAATCGCACCACCAACTCCGAAGGGCGCGAAATACATAATGATATTTGTAAACTTGAACATGGTTTCTGCCAAACTTTCAGAAAAGTCTAACATTGGTTTTCGTAATTTATCACTCAACATCGCCAATGCTATTCCGAAGATGATACTAAAAATAACCACCTGCAATACTTGTCCTTCTACAACTGACTTCGCAATATTCTCAGGAAAAATATGCAGTACCATATCCTGCCAGGTTTGTTTCGCAACTTCGGGCATAGTTTGCACAGCATCTTGAGGCAATACAATGCCTGAACCGGCCTGTGTAAAGTTTATAAATCCTAGCCCGAGAAATAAAGCCAATGTTGTAGCCACATAAAAATAGAGTAACGACTTCCAGGCAATGCGCCCCACCTGTTTTAAATTTGAATGACCCGCTATACCTACTACTAACGTTGCAAAAATTAATGGTGCTATAATAGTCTTTATTAAACGAAGAAATATTTTACTCAGTATATCCAAATTCAATGCGATCTGCGGAAAGTCGTATCCTATCTCTATTCCAAGCAACATCGATATGAGTATCCAAGTTGGTAATTTTTTTTGAACCAATCCATAGTACGATAGAAAACTTAATCCCACAAAACGGAATGCGACTAAAATTTCATCATTCATATGAAATAAATATTTACTCAGTAAGTGAATCAGAATAATAAATAAACAAGATCCTAAAATAAAAACAGATAATCGTTTGTTTTGCATAAAAAAATAATTGAACAAGGTAGTGGAAAAAGTGATGAGTTAATAGTTATTAAGTTACAAGTTATTAAGTTATTGGTTATTAAGTTATTAGTTTGTGCTTATTTTTAACGGTTCAATTACCCAATAACCCAGTAACTTTCATCAACATGAATAAAGAAGGCATACAAATTAATAAATACGTGAGTGCTTCCGGTTACTGTTCGAGACGGGAAGCTGATAAATTAATTGAACAAGGCAGGGTTATGATTAATGACAAGGTCGCAAAACTTACTCATAAAGTTGGCGAAAATGACAACGTTAGTGTAGATTTCGAATACATTAAAAAGAAAAAGGTACAGGCAGTTTATATAGCACTCAACAAGCCGGCCGGCGTAACGTCTACGACCGATACAAAAGACAAAACAAATATTATTTCCTTTTTAAATTATCCGAAACGCATCTTTCCAATTGGTCGTTTAGATAAAGATTCTGAAGGACTCATACTTCTGACGAATGACGGTGATATTGTAAATAAAATTCTTCGAGCAGAAAATAATCATGACAAAGAATACCTGGTGACCGTGAATAAAAGCATTACACCGGAATTTATTTCAAAGATGGCCAACGGAGTTTCAATTCTAGGAACAGTTACCATGAAATGTAAAGTGAGGCAAGAGAGCGGAAAAAAATTTCGCATCATTTTAAAACAAGGGCTCAACCGGCAAATCAGGCGAATGTGTGAAGCACTTGATTATGATGTCGTTTCATTACTACGAATCCGTATCATGAATATTCATTTAGATAAATTACAAACAGGCAAATGGCGTTATTTATCATTACCCGAAATTACAGAACTGGAAAATTTGTTACGCGATTCGAGTAAGACGTAATAAGATTGTTTCGAATTACGTGTTATAGTGTTACGAGTTCTTCAGTGCATGTTTATTTTTTATCCCGGGAATCTATAATCAAAATTCTAATTCTATATCTATCTTCGCCAACAGTGAATTACCAAGGAAATAGTATTAGCTCTGAAAACCCTGTTGTGATGGGCATTTTGAATGCTACACCGGATTCTTTTTACAATAAAGGTAGAGAAAGTAGTTTGGATGAAATTATGATTCATGCAATGAGCATGATAGCAGAGGGTGCAGCTATTTTAGACATCGGCGGACAAAGTTCACGTCCCAATGCCGGTATTATTTCAACCGAAGAAGAACTGCAACGAGTGCTGCCGGTGATAAAAGCTATCCATAATAAATTTCCTTCCACAATCCTTTCAATTGATACGTATCGAAGTGAAGTCGCTGAAAAAAGTATTGACGCAGGCGTGACCATTATTAATGATATCAGCGGTGGTGAAATGGATAAGCATATCATTGATATTGCCATAAAATACAAAGCAACTTACATCTGTATGCATATGCAGGGTACACCACAAACCATGCAACAACAACCACATTACAAAAATATTTGCAAGGAACTTTACGAATACTTTTCACATAAAATTATTACATTACAAGAGAAAGGATTAGACGATATACTCATTGATGTTGGATTTGGATTTGGCAAAACGCTCGAACATAATTACGAATTGTTGAATCATCTTTCTTCCTTTCTTCCATTACAGAAACCAATAGTTGCCGGTATTTCAAGAAAATCAATGGTATACAAGCCCTTGCATTCAAATGCAGAAAATGCATTAAACGGAACCACCGCACTACATATGATAGCCTTGCAAAATTGCGCCTCCGTATTGCGTGTGCATGATGTAAAAGAAGCGATGGAATGTATTTTACTACATAAAAAATTACAGGAAATACGAAGCACCAATTCTTAAAATAAATTTGCATCTTTGAAAAAATTATGAATCCATCTGTTATTATTCTTGGACCGGCTTATCCCTTACGCGGTGGTTTGTCATCATTCAATGAACGATTGGCAACACAATTTATTGCAGAAGGTAGCGAAACGGAAATTTATACATTTTCATTGCAATACCCTTCCTTTCTTTTTCCCGGTACGACACAATATTCAACAGAAGCAGCACCAAAAAATTTAAATATAAAGGTTTGTATAAATTCTATTAACCCATTCAATTGGATTCAAACAGGATTTGAATTAAAAAAGAAACGCCCCGATATAATTATTGTCCGGTATTGGTTACCATTTATGGGACCTTGCCTCGGAACAATTTTACGAATCGTAAAACAAAACAAACACACGCAAATTGTTTGCATAGCCGATAATATTATTCCACATGAGAAACGAATCGGTGATATGCAATTCACAAAATATTTTCTTAAACCTGTGGACGCTATTATTACCATGAGTAGTAAAGTATTGAATGATTTAAAATTATTTACAACAAAACCTTCTTTGCAAGTAGCTCATCCTTTATATGATAATTTTGGAGAGGGAATGAACAAACAAGAAGCGAAACAATATCTGCATATTTCAAATGACAAACATATTGTTTTGTTTTTTGGTTTTATACGTAAGTACAAAGGACTCGATTTATTACTCGAAGCAATTTCTATCCTGAAACAAAAAGACTATTTTGAACATAGCCTGGTTACATTTTTAATTGCAGGGG
>JANNYV010000176.1:0-11185 GCA_031410275.1 Bacteroidota bacterium | reverse complement strand
GTATAAGGCATTATTTAATTAATATAAATGAGCCGGAGGATGTTGTTACATAAATAGAGTAAGCAGAAATTTTAATGTGCTTCTTCTAAAGCCTTTGCGGCCGCTTCTGCATCGACATTACTTTTTCCCGGAATAAAAAATAACAGTGGAAATACCAACGCAAAGAATATTGTAATCAAACGAAACGTATCGAGATAAGAAAGTAAGTAGGCTTGTTTGTTTAAAGTGAAATCTAAAAAGCCATAGGCTTGTTGAGTTGCAGATTCTAAGGTAGTGCCTGTTCGCGAAATAATGCCTTGTGTAATCGCATTTAAACGTTCAATAAATGCAGGATTCGTCATCGACATATTTGCCACTAAATCTGTTCGATGTTGTGCGAAACGGCTCGCAATATAATTGTTGGCAATGGCTACACCAAAGGCACCACCGAGTTGTCTTGTCATGTTATTGAGTGCAATAGCTGCCGGATAATCTTTGGGAGTCAACCCTGCCACGGATTGTGTAATGAGGGGCAATTGCATCAATGAAATTCCGAGTGTTCTTAATACCAATACATAGAAAAAATCTGTACGGCCCGCAAAGCCATTCATCGAACCACCATACCAACCAAAAATTCCAAACATGATACAACCAACCAACATAAAGGGCAGGGGAGGAGCGCCTGCACCCATGGCTTTTCCTATAACAGGGAATAATAAAACGCCAACCAATGTTGGGAATAAAATTGCCAACCCGGTTTCATAGGGTGTAAATCCATTAATACGTTGCACCAAAACCGGAAACACATACACAGATGTAAATAACCCGATGCCCACAACAAAGGCAGTGATATTGGTGATAGCTTGTGAGCGGCTTTTTAGAATACGAAGATTTACAGCAGGGTTTTCAGTAGTCAGTTCATGATATATAAAACTGATTAACCCCACAATAGCTGTGACGGTAAAAATTTGAATATAACTCGATGCAAACCAATCTTCAGATTCACCGCGTTCCAATACATATTGAAGTGAACCGATCCCAATGGCAAGTGTAATAATCCCCAGGTAATCGATATTGATACTTGATTTGAATTTGCCTTCATCTTCTTTTTTAGGAACAAAATTATAAGCCAAAATAGTCGCTAAAATTCCAACGGGAATATTCACATAAAATATCCAAGGCCAACTCATATGCTCCATAATATATCCGCCCACTGTAGGTCCCAATGTCGGTCCTAACACAATGCCCATTCCGAAAATTCCACCGGCTATGGCTCGGTCTTTGGGATCAAATGCGTCAAACAAAATAGCTTGAGATGTAGATAATAAAGCACCCCCTCCTATACCTTGTATAAACCGCCAGAAGACTAATGCCCAAAGGCTTTCCGATGCACCACACATGTAAGATGCCACCGTGAATAGGATCATCGAAAAAATATAATAATTCTTTCTACCAAAATACTGACCTAAAAATCCGGTGAGTGGAATAATAATCACATTTGCAATCGCATACGATGTAATCACCCAAGCAACATCTTCAATATTCACACCAAGACTTCCGGACATATTGAATAAAGCCACATTGACAATTGATGTATCAAGCAACTCCATAATGGCGGCGGAGATCGTTGTAATGACAATGATAATTGTTGCAAAGCGTTTTGCTGATGCCATACTTTATTTTTTATTCATGAATGAATTCATGATTTAATTAACCGGGACAATTGCTTTTGCACTCATGCCAGCACGTAATTGAACGGCCTGCTTTGATGATTCTTTGATGATAATTTTAACTGGAATTCGCTGCACTACTTTTACAAAATTGCCACTTGCATTATCGGGTGGAAGCAAGGCAAACTTTGCACCGGTAGCCGCTGCAATACTTTCAATTTCACCTTCAAATTTTATATCCGGAAATGCATCGACATCTACTTTTACTTTATCACCAACTTTCATTTTAGCCACCTGTGTTTCTTTGAAGTTGGCTGTCAACCATACGTTTTTGTCATCAACAATTGAACAGATAGGGGTTCCTACATTTAGTAGTTGCCCAATTTGCACTGATTTTTTAGCAACCACTCCATCACTCGGTGCTAAAATAACCGTATAGGATAATTGCAATTTTGCAAACTCTAATTCTGATTTTCGTTGTTCAATTAAAACGGCAGCAAGCTCCGTTTGTTTGTTGGCGGCACTCAATTGATTCTCAGCAACATGTTCTTGTCCACGACCGGCATTCGCCTGCATACGCGTAACATCAACTTGTTTTTTTACCGCGTCTAATTGATTTCGTGTTGCATTAAATTGTGCCTCAGAGGATTCTTTCTCTGCTTTTATCAAATCAAATTGTTGTTGTGTTACGGCTTTATCATTTAGCAATGCATTGTATCGTTTGAAATCTTCATTGGCTTTTACATAGCGAGCTCTTGCCGCTTCTATATTGGCTTCTGCAGTTGCAATGCCTGCATTGGCTGCTTCTATACTTCCTATATTGGTTGCAATATTCGACTTGGCCAAACCTGCTCCTGCATCGGCTGTACCTGCGTTAGCACGCATGATTAGAAAATTAGCTTCTGCATTTTTTAATGCAATTTCAGCTTGCTGAACTTTTAATTTCAGTTCTCTGTCGTCTATCAAAATAAGGGTATCACCTTTTTTTACTTCCTGATTTTCTTTTACATTGATGGCTGTTACATAGCCTGAAGTCTTGGGGCTAATCGAAGCAATATTAGTTTCGAGATAGGCATTTTCTGTATCCTCATTTCGAAATGCGTACAGAATTTTTGTAATCCCGAAGTAGCCAACAATGAGTAATACAGCACCCAATGCAAAGGGAAGTATTTTTGATTTCTTTTTAGTTTCAGACATGTCTTTATTAGTTAAGAGTTACGGGTTAAGGAGTAGCGGGTTATGGGGTTGAGGGTTAAGGGGGGTGGGAGTTACTAGTTAAGGAGCTACGGATTAGGTTAGAGTTGTCATTTATAATTCATCATTCATCAATTGCCAAGCGACTTTTGCAACTTAGCAAATGCTATTTCGGCATCGGCTTTTGCATTGACAAGATTGAGTTGTGCTTGTGAATAAAGTGCATCTGCTTCCAACATATCAGTCAATGTGGCTATTTGATTTGTATAACGTGTTTGCATGATGCGTTGATTTTCTTTTGCCTGATTAATTGATTTTTCGGCTAAAGAAATTTTTTGCAAGGCTGTTTGATATCCTGATGAATTTGCATTCACTTCCATTTTTACGGCATCTTCTATTTGTTCATTCAAATTGATTGTTTGAATATAATTGGCCTTCTGCTCCCGCACAAGTGCTTTAGCCGAATATAGATTTACAAGATTGTACGTCGCTGTGATACCCGCCAGCCATGTGCCTTTGAAAGCATCCTGTGAAGGAAATACACGTTGGTTGGGTAAGTTGTAATCATAATTTGCACCGATACTAACGACAGGATAATAATTTCCTCTACTCATTTTAATAGCGTGTTCATTTGCCATTTTACGGTACAAGTTTGCTTTAATTTCACTTCTATTGTTGATAGCTTCTGCCATGAGCTCATTCGATGTGACCATTGGATTTGCTGAAGCACGAACTGTTGTAGCCATCTCTAGCTCAAGTTTTGTTTCTGTTGGTAAACCTAGCATCAGGTCTAGATTGAAATTGCTGATATCAATGGCGCTTTGTAGGTCCGCTAAATTTTGTTGCAAATTCGCCTTTGTCAACTCAAGTTTCATCACATCATTTTTTAACGCGATGCCTTGTGCGGCAAATGCTTTTGTATTCTCTAGTCGATTGTCTAATGTTTTTAAATTATCATCGAGTACGCTTTTTGAAGAAATTAATTTGTATACATTATAATAAGCATTGATTATATTTAATTTAATTTCTTTTTTATCTTTTTCGGCATCTAACTCACTTGCTTTTTCGAGGTACTGCGCTGACTTTAATGAATTAATTGCTCTGAACCCCGTAAAGAGCCCATATTGCAGACCCAAACGATTATACGATTGATCTAAAATTTGAGGATTCAATGCTGTTTCCGGAGCGCTTGCGCTAAACTTCACTTTGAAGGGCTCAATATTATCGCTGATACGTGTGTAATTTAAATTGACATTGAGACTAGGGATTAATAAATTTTTTATTTGCGCAACTCTAGCTTGCATAGCTTCTATTTTGCCACTCGAAATTCGTAATTGCTTACTGTTTTGCAAACCCAATGTAATGGCTTCTTCGAGCGTTAATTTTTTAATTAATTGACCGTTCAGAAAAAGGCTGCTGAAAAAAAGAGCGATGAGAACGCCTCCTGATTTTATATTGATCTGCATATATTTATTTAATTCTATTGATAATTTGATTCCTGTTATTGAATAAGATGATGTTTCATTAGTTCTTTTAAATGTTGTTGCAAACGTTGTTTGTATAGTTCACTATACAGGTCTTCACTTTTTTTTACTTTTAAAATTTTACCACAGATTGGTGATAAATTAATCCATTGAAAAATGGTTGCGAATAGCGTGGATAATGTCATCTCGGGATCAACCTTTCTGAATTCCTTTGTTTCAATACCCTCTTTAATAAATGACAAAATGATTTCTGCATTTTTTTGAATATAGCCTGTAATCATTTTGTTATGTTCGGGGCGTTGTGTCATTGACATTTCCCGGAAAATAATTTTAGAAAAGGATACATGGTGAAATACCCGTTCGATATAGGCTTCAATAGTGGCCTCAATTTTTTTCCAATAACTTATTTTGCTAAGGCGTATCACTTCTAAGCGTTCACGGATTACTGGGAATTTTTCTTCAAGCAAAGCTTGAAAGAGACCTTCTTTAGAACCAAAGTAGTAAGATATCATGGCAATATTCACACCGCTTTCATAATGTATCATCCTGGCCGAAACGCCATCAAATCCATGCTCTGCAAAGAGACGCTCAGCAGTATGCAATAGCATTTCCCGGCTGTTCATATCAGTGGGTTTTATTTTCTTTTTTACAAGCACGGCGCAAAACTAAACAAATGTTTAATTAAATCAAACGTTTGTTTAAACTTATTTTTTGGAAGAAGGCGTAAGTCGTAAGTAATGAATACTATTCTTTATTTATGATTTCTTATACCTCATTTCTAATTTTCTATTCACATATCGAATGAAAACAAATTGATGTATTGCTTTTCCGGAGTCTGAATAACAATATTTCCCGGGCTTCCTTTTTCTGTATAATTTGATAATCCATTCATCTTAAGTAATTCAATTTTGGCTTTCATATCTGATGCAAAGAAAGTCATGATGGGTGTTGTAAAATTTGTTGTTTGATGAAGCCCAACTATATTTAACCCATCAGAAATTATAGCCCAAGGATAAGGAGATGTTCTTCTTGAAAGAATGTCAAATCCAAGCTTCTTCCAAAATATCATTGATGTGTCAATGTCGGTAACAGGTTGGGCTAACTCACCAAACAGACCACAAATTTTATTGATATATTTTTCCGGTCTCATAAAATCTTGTTGAGGCATATTAAGCATACTTGGCCCGGCAGGTTGTGTAAATCCTTCTACATAAGTGACCAAACTTACATTCATACCGTCAGGTGATTTCATTAAACACCGCTTTATAATATCTTCATGATTTGTCTTTGAAATAAATTCAATTCCCGTAGCTTCAAGTGCTTCAATGGTCTCCTCAAAATTTGTAATATAGTATGTCAGCGCTATATAGGGTGTATTGTCTTGACGTAACATGATTAATAAAACGCCATCTGTAATTTGTATCCATGGGAATGGGAAATCTGAACGGTATACTTCATAAAATCCAAGCATCTGATAAAATTTATATGAGCCTTCTAAATCAGTGGTGGTGATAGTGATAGCGCTGATATTGCCTATAGTTGGTTGGGGTAAATTTTGCATGAAGTAATTTTTGTTTTAAATACAGAGAACAAATATAAACACAATTTAAGTTTTGATAAGTTGGGAGTTGAGTCAGATGAATTTTGAATAGAGTATCATTTAACGGTTGAAGGACCATTACCGTAAAATGATTTCAAATCAAGTATGTATTGTGATAAATTAAAACCGTATTTTCGTTCTCTTTTTTGACAACGGAAAACATATTACATGAAATTTTATGATCAACACTCTTTCAAGATTATTGCTTTCTGTTTTTGGATGATGCTCAGTTTTGTTTCCGGTCCACAAATTTTTGGTCAAGCGAAAAGTACGAAAGAAATTTTAGCTACTACAGGTATTATTTTTTACCAAGATTCAATCATATTAGATGATCATGTTGGTTATTATACATTTGTGTTGCAAGTATTACCCAATACCCCGGGCTCCACAACTGATATTACCTATAAGGATAAACTTTTCAGCATTAATGGAATACAAATAGGCCATGAGCGAAATGATTTTGAGAAGGCTAATCGAATGATGCAAGGAGAGAATGGAACAAGTGTGAATATTGAATTGGAGAGAAATTCAGCCTATAAAGTAGTGAAACGTATTAATTATACAGTAGAGCGAAAATTACCAAATAGTGTTGTGAAGTCGAAAATATTTGGGATTGGCGTGACGTTATTATTAGACTCGATCCGTTTAGATGATGCAAAAAAGTATGCTGCAAAAATACAAACTGTGTATGAGGGTAGCCCCGCGGCGAATGCAGGTATAAACGCGGGAGATTTTATTTTGGCGGTTGATGAGCATCAAATTGATGGAACGAAAACGGATGTTTTGATACAAATCATTAATTATTTGTTGATAGATGAACCCAACGAAGCACATCTTATGCTACTTCGAAAAACTGAACAAGGGGATTCGATACTCAATATTAATTTATTACGTGTTGATATTAGTGATTACATAAAAATTGGGCAGTCAACGATGATAAACCAACCTGGTATTAAACAACCTGAACCAATAGTGCCGGTAAAATCATTGACGAATTTAAACAACGATTTGGACGAAGATGGTATTGAAAATAGTATTGATGCTTGTCCGGAGATAAAGGGAGTTTATTCAATAAATCCATACTTAAATGGTTGCCCCGAAAAGTAGTTTATTCGTGATGAGGAAATACTTTATTTAGCGTTATATGTCTTTTATAAAATGTTGCAAACGTAAAATGAAGTTGCATGAACATCCAAGTATATAAAAAAGTGTTTAAAGAGCAGATTTTTCAAGAACACCCATTATGTCGACGACACAGCCCCGAAAAATGAAATCTAAAAATAGAATAATCAAAACATAGTGCTTACTTTCAAGGCCGAATAGCTACCAATTATCTTTAAATTTTAGTTGTCTAGCGTACAAGTGCTTCCATTCGAATAGGAGGGCATCCTTTAATTTGTTTTCAATCTATGACAGCTCTTTTCTTCAACCTTCAACATTCTTTCCTATATTTGCGCCTCTAAAAAACGTAACGTATGTTTAATCTTGTACTCTTTGGACCTCCCGGAAGCGGCAAGGGCACCCAATCTTCAAAGATTATAGAAAAGTATAATTTGGCGCATATCTCAACCGGTGATATTCTTCGTGAAGAAGTAGCGAAGGAATCTCCTTTGGGAACCGAGGCCAAGAAATTTATGGACCAGGGTATGTTAGTGCCGGATGAAGTGGTCATTGGAATGATCAGTAGTAAGCTGGATGAAAATGCTGATGCTAGCGGATTTATTTTTGACGGCTTCCCACGCACCGTTGCACAAGCACAGGCGCTTGATAACCTATTAGATTTTAAAAACAATCCGATTAGTATTGTATTAAGTTTGTTGGTGAGTGAACAAGAATTAAAATCGCGCCTTATTTCGCGTGGTGAATCTTCCGGAAGAAGTGATGATAATGAAGAGGTGATTATGAAACGCATTAAAGAATATCATGCGAAAACATCACCTGTGGCTGACTATTATAAATCAAAAAACAAATTGATGGAGGTGAAGGGTGAAGGAACTGTCGATGAAATTTTTAATGCCCTTTGCGAGGAAATTGACAACTCGTTGAATAGTGATTGAGTTAATGGTTACTAGATATTCAGACGTACTCAATTGTGTGCTTTCACAAAAAGTTATTAGGTTATTTAATCTAGATGAATCGCTATATTTACACAAAAAATTATTGGCTTAATACTTATTAAGCTATTTAAACTAGCCAGCTATTGTAGCCAGATAAAAAGTTATTCGGTTAATTGTTATTAAGTTATTTAGACTGATTCATTAACTAAATAACCCATTAACTGAATAACTCATTAACTCCCTAACTCCCTAACCCCTTAACTCTCTAACCCCTTAACTCTCTAACCCCTACAACATGCAAGCAGATAATTTTATAGACTATATCCGAATCAATTGTAAATCGGGACATGGCGGTGCCGGTTGCGTGCATTTCCTGAGAGAAAAATTCAGACCCAATGGTGGTCCTGATGGTGGTAATGGCGGACGTGGTGGCCATATTATTCTGAGAGGAAATAAAAATATGTGGACCTTACTGAATCTCCGGTATCATAAAAATCTCATTGCGGAAGATGGAGAACGAGGTAGTAAAAATAACAGCTCAGGGAAATTTGGGAAGGATATTTATATAGAAGTGCCATTAGGAACTGTTGGTAAAGATGATATTACCGGTGAAGTGGAAGTGGAAGTCTTGGAACATGGACAGGAAGTTATTTGGGTTCCCGGAGGAAGAGGTGGATTAGGAAATGGAAATTTTGCAACGCCTACCAATCAGGCTCCCGACTATGCACAACCGGGCGAGCCGGGTATTGATGCGTGGAAAGTAGTAGAGATGAAAATATTGGCTGATGTTGGTTTGGTTGGATTCCCGAATGCCGGTAAGTCGACATTGCTTTCGGTGATTAGTGCAGCCAAACCGAAGATTGCGGATTATGCATTTACAACGATTACACCTAATCTTGGAATTGTAGAGTATAAAGATGGTAAGTCGTTTTGCATGGCTGATTTGCCGGGAATTATTGAAGGCGCTGCAGAAGGAAAAGGTCTTGGTCATCGGTTCCTCAGACATGTTGAACGGAACCCGGCTTTACTTATGATGATACCCGCGGATAGTAAAGACCACAAAAAAGAGTATGATATTTTGATGAATGAATTACAGGAATACAATCCGGATTTATTAGACAAACAAATGTTGGTTGCCATTAGCAAAAGTGATATGTTGGATGATGAACTCATTGCCGAAATCAAAAAAGAATTTCCGAAAAATATACCACTACATTTCTTTTCATCTATAACACAAAAAGGAATTGTAGAATTGAAAGATAAATTGTGGAAGATGTTGAATGAAGAGGCTATTTGAGAATTTAGAAATTTGAAAATGGACTGTCAAACTAGCGAAGCCAAGGTTTGAAATGAGAGAATATTGAAATGAACAATACGATGAATAAAGGAGAGATAATATGACAAGTCAATAAGTAGTTTACGGCATTAAATGCAGAGTTTTTAATGCCATAGGTAAACCCATTTCACAAGATTTTTGGAAAAGTTCCAATTGGCGATATTCCGGAATACCTAAGTTTTTTATTACCATCAAAACATTTTCATCCACCGTAGTGGATGAACATTCAGCTTTCCCATAGCTATAATTAAATGTGATATCATGTTTCCCTGATCTTGATATGATGTCAATTTGCTGAATATGTCTTTCAAGCAAACCTGTCAAGGCATTAACATAAATTGGAATTGCTTTAAAATACCCGGTAATAAAATCTATAACAGTTGTGTCAAGGTTAGGCGGTAAAATGATAACGGATTGAAGTACAAAAAAATAGTCAGCCGTTTTTTTTGCCCAAATAACCCCTTTTGCAGTATCTGAAGGATCCTTTTCATATTCCATTCTTGCTAACTCCATTTTGTCTAATTGTGTAGCGAAGTCTTGAAGACCCGGAATTTTATCTAATTTCATTTCTTTACCTTTTCTATTAAGCTTTTCTATCTCTTGAAGGTTCTTGATTACATCACTGGTGGATATCATTGTTCTGTTTGGCATTTATATCGGTTTAATAACACAAAGCTATTCGTGCAATAGGAAAGTACTCTTGACCTATGTTAGGAAATTAGAACTTGCATCTTTTTTTCTTATGAAAATAAAACAAGTATGATAGTCTGTGCTAGGTATGCATACAATATAGTCATTGTTATTTGTTTAATCTATGTCAACCATAAAAGAGTAAAGACTTCTGAATTAAACAGGTAGAGGTTATTCATGAAATTGGTAAACTTCTAAATAGTTCTTCGAATTTCGAATGTATTTTTTTTGGGATTTTGTTTGCAATATTACTTCTCTTTAATATCATCGCCCGCATTATATTTGCAGCCTTAATATAAAATTTGAACTTCTCACTTTCATATCCTTCTTGGTTTATTTTGCTTTGCCTTTTGGCAGGGGCCTTGTTTGCATTTCTGTTGTACCGGAAAATTAAAGACAGATTCCCGTCACCCGTTGTCTATTATTCATTGGCCTTTATACGTTTTTTGGTTGGAAGTATCTTGGCGTTTTTGTTGCTTTCGCCGGTATTGAAGTATTTGCAAAATAAAGAAGAGAAGCCAACAATTGCATTTATACAAGATAATTCTGCTTCGCAAAAATTCGGGTTTAAAAAAACAGATAGTGTTGTCTATAAGAAAGATGTATTAAACTTGATAGAAGAGCTCAAAAAAGATTATCAGGTAAAAGAATTTTCAATTGGAAATCAATTGAGTGATTCATTAAAATTTAAGTATAATGAACAAAGCACCGATATTTCTTCTGCATTAGAATTAGTAATGACAACATTAGAAAGTGAAAACCTCGGCGGTATCATTCTAGCCAGTGATGGTATTTATAATAAAGGGGCTTCGCCTGTATCGATGACCTATCCGTACAAAGGAGCCATTTATACAATAGGATTGGGTGATACGAATGTGCAGAAAGATGCCTTGGTAGCAAGAGTGTTTGCCAATAAGGTTGTATATCTGGGTGATCAGTTTGCAATTCGAAGTGATATTGCAGCTTATGCGGCGAAGGGAAGTATGCTGACGGTGACGGTGTTTAGTCATAATGCAAATCGTGTGATTAGTTCACAAAACATACAAGTAAATGAAGACCGCTATTCAAAATCTATTGAGACGATATTGGATGCCAGAGCTGCCGGCGTGCAACATTATACCATTACAGTTTCAAAAATTGAGGGTGAGCAAAACATTGTCAATAATTCGCAAGAT
>JANNYV010000175.1:0-8193 GCA_031410275.1 Bacteroidota bacterium | reverse complement strand
TTAATCTCATCCCGAATTTGTGCAGCCCTTATATAATCCTCTTTATCTAAAACCTCTTGCAATAAATTTTTCAGGTCAGTCACATTCATCGACATTAAATCGTTTTGACTCGCAGGCATTTTTGATCTGCTTTTCTTGTCTTCCCCTCCCTGAATTTTTGGGATATGCTCGTCCATTTGAAGGCCTGCCGTATCTAAAATTCCTTCATAGGTAAAAATAGGTGTATCGAAGCGCACCGCCAACGCAAGCGCATCAGAAGTACGTGAATCTATTTCGATTGTTTCAGTGGGCGATTGACATATTAATTTCGCATAAAAAATGCCTTCATGAATTCGATGTATCAACACTTCCACTAATTTCAATTCGAATGCAGCCATCATATTTTTCATGAGGTCATGCGTTAAAGGTCTGGTTGGTTGCATATTTTCTAAGGCCACTGCAATCGCCTGAGCCTCAAAACCACCAATCACAATTGGTAATTTGCGCACACCGTTTACCTCACCTAACACCACAGCGTACGAATGTGATTGCGTAACACTATGCGAGAGGGCAACAATTTCTAATTCTAATTTCTTTGAACTCATAAATACTTCGCAAATATAGATAAATATATTAAGCGTTTTGAGCCGCTTTAAATTTTTTAAAGGCTTCTGTTAATTTTGGTACGATTTCGAACGCATCTCCTAATACTCCATAATCGGCTGCCTTAAAAAACGGGGCTTCAATATCTTTATTAATCACAACAATTGTTTTCGAACTATTCACGCCGGCAAGATGTTGTATAGCACCCGATATTCCCACTGCTACATAAAGATTCGGACGAATGGTGCCTCCTGTTTGTCCCACATGTTCATGATGCGGACGCCAATGCGAATCAGCTACAGGACGTGAACAAGCTAAGGTAGCTCCAATACTTTTAGCAAGGTCTTCGAGTATCCCCCAATTCTCCGGCCCTTTCAATCCTCGTCCACCACTAACCACCAATTCCGCTTCAGACAAAGGAACAGTACCACTCACTTTATTCACACTGACTACGTTTACTGCAAAATCATTGGCAGCAAAATCTATTGTTTGATTATCAACTGACGCACTCGAATCTGTTTTTTCAATCGGAAATGAATTCGGTGTAATTGAAATTACTTTAATGGTTGATTTTACACTCACAAATGCGAATGCTTTACCTGCAAAAACAGATTTTTTAACTACAAATCCATTGCTCATACCAGGTAGTGAAATGGCTCCGGCGACTAAGCCCGCTTTCAGTTTTGCAGCCACACGAGGTGCCACTGATTTAGCCGTAATATTATTTGAAAAAATAATTACCTGCGCATTTTCTTTTGAAGCAATTGTGCTGATCGCCTTTGAATAGGCTTTTGTTTCTACATTATTCAACCTTGCATCAGCAATATGCACCACTTTTGCCGCACCATAATTTCCTAAAACAGAAACATCGGATGCTTCGCCCAGCACCACTGCACACACTTGTGATCCTAATGAACCGGCTACTTTTGAGGCATATGAAACAGCTTCATATGCTGCCTTCTTAAATGTTCCGTTACTCAACTCTGCAAATACTACTACCATCTTTTAATTTAAATTATAAGTTATAAATTATGAATTATGAATTTAAAATCCTAATCCAAATATAAAAAAACAAATTTCTAATACCTTAATTCTACAATTCACAATGTATTCCCAACCTTCCCAACCTCTGACATCTAGCATCTGACATCTTCATTAAACCACTTTCGCTTCCTCATGTAACAATCTTACCAACTCATCCATATTATCCGCATCCACCATTTTTACACCCGTTTTTTGTGGAGGCATATCATAAGATAAAATAGACGTCAATTCATCAACTGCCACCGGAGCCACTACCTTCAAAGGTTTGGTTCGAGCCGCCATAATACCTCTCATATTCGGAATTCGCGCTTCAGCCATCCCTTTTTGTGAAGAGAGGACGATAGGACAAACACAAGAATCTGTTTCTTCTCCCCCTTCTATTTCACGATTCACAGTCACAGTATTCCCGGCCACATCCAATTTTGAAACATGTGTAATAAAAGGTAAATCTAAAAGTTCAGCGACCATGGCACCAATACTTGCATTCCCATAATCAATACTTTCTTTCCCTGTCAAAATCAAATCATACGATTGGGTCTTGGCATATTCAGCAATTTGTGAAGCAATATAAAAACTATCATGACTATCGGCATCAATACGAATAGCCTCATCGCCACCCAATGCTAATGCTTTACGAATAACCGGCTCTGTATCTGCTTTTCCAACTGTTATCAAATGCACAGCAGTGGCTATTCCTGCTTCTTTCAATTCTAATGCCCTAACCAATGCATACCATTCATCATATGGATTGATAATCCACTGCACACCAGCTTCATTCAGTTTTGAATTATTATCGGTAAAGGCAATTTTAGTGGTGGTATCAGGCACTTTGGTAATACAGACAAGAATTTTCATGTGATATCTACTTATTTTGGAGCGCAAATATAATGAGGAAAAAGTAAAAAGAAAGACAATGAAAAGAAAGTATAGGACATTTTCTCTGATACCAAAGTTGTAAGTTTGCTCACCCAATTTTTTTATATAAATGGAACGGATACATAAATTAAATGAATTGTTGGCTTCTTCGCCAAAGGATTGCTTTTTATTACATGCCTTAGGTTTAGAATATGTAAAAATCGGGGAGATTGAAAAAGCCCTCCACTCCTTTATGACAGTGATTGAGACTGATGAAAATTATGTTGGAACATATTATCATCTTGCAAAGGCGTTTGAAAGATTACAAAGAAATGAAGATGCTATCAACACATATGAGAAAGGAATTGAAATTGCTTCAAAATTAAAAGATATGCACGCGCGAAATGAATTACAAATGGCATTGGAGGATTTGGAGGAATAATTTGGGGTGAGGAAATTAAAGAATGTAGTCAAAATAGATAACTGTACTTTGGAGCGCAGCAGAAGAATGGAATTTGAATTTAAAAATGGAATTAAAAAATATACATAAGGAGAAAACGTATTTGCTTGCTGTGAGCGGCGGTATCGATTCAATGGTCATGGCCGAATTGTTTCTGAAACACGAACTAAAATTTTCCGTAGCCCATTGTAATTTTTCACTACGCGGAGAAGAATCAGATGGAGACGAAATATTAGTACGTATTTGGTGTGATAAAAATAAGATCCCATTTTTTGTAAAACGGTTTGAAACAGCCTTGTATGCAAAGCAACATTCGATTTCGATACAGGAAAGCGCACGTGCATTGCGATATGCTTTTTTTAATGAGTTACTTAAAATACATAACATCGATTTTATTGCCACAGCGCATCACCGAGATGATAATATTGAAACCGTCTTTTTTCATTTCTTACGAGGCACAGGCATCAAAGGCTTAACAGGAATTCCGGAAATGAATCAACATATTGTAAGACCTCTGTTGCATATCCCTAAAAAAGAAATTGTTGCCTATGCAACTGAATATTCAATTGAATTTAGAAACGATAGCAGTAATAAAAAAGATAAGTATACGCGAAACAAACTACGAAATACTATATTGCCTTTGATAACGGAAACATTCCCTTCCCTTAATGAAAACATGGCCGGCAATATTGCACGATTTAATGAAGTAAATGAAATTTATCAATATGCAATCGCAATCATTACAAAAAAAATAATCGAAAAAAGGGGAAAGGATTTCTATATCCCTATTTTGAAATTAAAAAATAGTTCACCGATTCAGACTATTACTTATGAATTAATTAAACCCTTTCAATTCAATTTTGAGCAATCGATAGCGTTATTAAAATTAATGGAGAGTCAAACCGGAAGCTACGTTCAAAGCAAGACCCATAAAATAATTAAGAACCGGGATTTTTTTATTATTACTGAATTAAATAATACTGAATCTGAAATGGTTCTCATTGATGCAAAGGATACAGTTATTTCTTGTGCTGATTTTGATTTAAACTTCAAGGCTTTGTCAGAGGAAAATAGAGACACTGCAAAAGAAAGTTTAATTGAAATGATAGATGCCGATGTATTGCAATATCCTTTGCTGTTGCGAAAATGGAGACAGGGCGATTATCTTTATCCCTTAGGCATGACAAAGAAAAAGAAGGTAGCCAGGGTATTGATAGATGCTAAAATTTCGTTACCTGAAAAAGAAAAAATATGGGTACTTGAGTCAGACAAAAAAATAGTTTGGATAATTGGTATTAAATTAGATAATCGATTTAAGCTGCATGCAAACACAAAGAACATGTTGCAAGTGCACTGTATAAAAAAATAAAAACCATGACCTCGGAAAAATATATTGAGCTAAAAGAAAAATACGATTCATTGACAAAAGAAGAAGATAAAATTCTTATTCTGATTGATATTGTATTGGAAATACGAAACTATGATATTGATGAAGCCTTTCGGATGTCACAGGAAATTGTAGATCGCTCAACAAAAATAAAATTTAAAGAAGGTATCGGCCGCGGATTAAATTTGAAGGGCGCTTGTTATTGGCTGAAAGGCGAATACAACAAAGGGTTAGATACATTAAAGGAGTCATTAAAAATTGCCAAAGACCTGAAGAATGATGCATTAAAAGCATGGATTTATAATAACTATGGAAGTATTTACAGAGACCTTGGCGATTTATCGAGTGCATCCAAATATTTTCAATGGGCATTAGAAATAAATGAAGACCTGAATGATGAATTATCACAAGCGGCTATTCTCACAAATATCTCTAACATTCATTTCGACTTATATGATTATGAAAATGCCTTGGAATATGCCATTCGTTGCCTCGAGATTTTTAAAAAGTATGATGACCAAAAGAGGCTGATTGGTATTTATCATACCTTAGGAAATATTTATTTTAAGAAAGAAGATTTTGATAATGCATTGATTCATTTTAAAAATAGTTTAAAGCTAACCGAAGCGAACACCATCGGTTATATGTTAGCCAATAGCGGTATTGGAAAGGTCTATTACAAATTGAAAAATTTTGACCGGGCCCGCTTTTATTTAAATCAAGCATTTACGCAAGCTGAAGTACTTTCAAATATTGAAGGGCTGATTATCTCCGAGTTTTATCTTGGACGCGTGAACGCAGACGAAGGCAGTTTTGTACATGCGTTAAAGCATCTCGATAATGCCTTTGCCATTGCCGCTGAGCATTCACGCAAACATGATATCATGAGCATACACGAGTTATATGCACTCGTATATGAGAAGTTGGGTGACATCCCAAAAGCATATGAGAATTTAAAATACTTCGAATCGCTTAAAGAAGAAATTTTTCAGCAAGACACTATTAATAAACTTCGAAATATTCAGATACGTCATGAAATAGAATTTGCTGTAAAAGAAAAAGAAGTGGCTGAACAATCAGCCAAATTGAAACAACAATTTATAGCCAATATGAGTCATGAGATACGCACACCGATGAATGCGATTGTGGGTATGACAAGATTATTACAGGAAAAGGAACCGCGTGAAGACCAACTAAAATATCTGCATGCCATTACACAAAGTGCAGACAATTTATTAGTGATTATTAATGACATTTTAGATTTTTCAAAAATTGAAGCGGGCAAAATAACGATTGAGTCCATTCATTTTTCGCTGAAGAGTGTCTTACGGAATGTGGTGACCTTATTACGTTTCAAAGCAGAAGAAAAGGGTATTGAAATTCGGTTTGATATTGATGAAGATGTGCCTGATGCATTATTGGGCGACCCAACAAGATTGAGTCAGATTTTGATGAACCTAGCGGGCAACTCTGTAAAATTTACAGAGAAAGGTTCAGTAAAAATTAATTGTCATGTAGCAACCCGTTTACAACAAACCATAAAAATTTCATTTGAAGTTACTGATACAGGTATTGGCATTTCTGAAGAATATGTGAATGTAATTTTTGATAGTTTCACACAAGCCGGTTCGGATGTGGCACGCCGGTTTGGTGGTACCGGACTTGGACTCACTATTTCGAAACAATTAGTAGAATTGATGGATGGCAGTATTGATGTTCGAAGTAAATTGCAGGAAGGAACGACATTTACTTTTGTTCTTCCATTTCAAATTGCCGATGAAAAATTGATTACGGTGAAAGAAAATTTCAAATTTTCTCCTGAGGATATTGAGATCCTCAATAAAACAAAATTACTGTTGGTCGATGACAACGAATTTAATACCATACTTGCAGTAGATACCATCCATACCTTAGCGCCATCGATGGATATAGAGGAAGCATGCAGCGGATTAGATGCGATTGACAAAGTAAAAAAAGGTGATTTTGATATTGTGTTAATGGATATTCAAATGCCTATTATGAATGGTGTTGAGGCAACAAAAAAAATCAGAACCGAATCAACAGATGAAAAAAGGGATATTAAAATAATTGCTATGACCGCCAATGTGATGAAAGATGATATTCAATATTATCTGAATAGTGGAATGAATGATCATGTGCCGAAACCCTTTGAGAAAGAAGAATTGATAAAGAAAATATTATTTCATATCGACAAGGAAAAAATTTCAAAAAGGAGCATAAGTACAACTGCCATTCATGAAGGAACTCCTTCGGTTGAATCATTCAATAACACAAGTATTGATACCAATCTACTATCGACTAAAGAATCAATTACGGATATCCGGTTTTTACAATCCTTTGCCGGAAACAATATTGAGAAGCAAAAAAAGTATATTTCTATTTTTCTCGACAATGCCCCCAAATTAATGCTTCAGCTTCAAACGGGTATTGAAACCAACGATTATGAAGCTATAAAAATTGCTGCACATTCATTAAAAACACAATTAAATTACATGGGTGTAAAGGAAGATTTATCGCATATACAGGAGATGGAAAAATTGACCATACGCAATGCGAACATTGATGAGATTGCAAAATTATTTGAGCACTTAAAAATTACTTCCATGCAAGCATTTGCTGAATTGCGGGAAATGTTGACGTGAAAAATTTTCAAATTCTTAATGACAATCTGTTAAACTACACCAAAATGAAAATGAGATTGCTTCGCAGAGACTTGCAATTACGGATATGCATTAGAATCCCTCATGTTGGTGTGTCGGTTGATAGAAAAAAAAATGAGGGAATTCAACATTCCCTCATTTTCAAATTACGTTATTTACAAAATTTAATTACCAAACCTTTGCACGTTGCGCTTCCGGCTTGAACATTTTATTTCCTTCCTTTACATTAAAGGCCGTATAGAACGGTGTGAAATTACTCAATGGGCCGTTGCAACGAAGTATTCCCGGTGAATGCGGATCTGTTACTAAACGTGTAGCCGCTTCTTCATCTCTGATATTCGAACGCCATACCTGCGCCCAACTCATAAAAAAGCGTTGATCGGGCGTCATGCCATCTATCTTTTCAGTGCTTTGTCCTTGCTTTGTTTTTTTGAAGGCATCATACGCAATAGTTACACCACCCAAATCAGCGAGGTTTTCACCTAATGTCAATGCACCGTTTACATGTTTATTATCTAAAATTGTATAGGCATCAAATTGATCTTTTACCATTTTTGTTTTGGCATCGAAATGCGCTTTATCATCTTTGCTCCACCAATTTTTTAAATTACCGTCAGCGGCATATTGGCATCCTTGGTCATCGAAACCATGTGTCATTTCATGACCAATAACACCACCAATGGCACCATAGATAACTGCATCATCTGCATTTTTTTCGAAGAACGGATATTGCAAAATACCTGCTGGGAAAACAATTTCATTGAAGGCAGGGTTATAATAAGCATTGACTGTTGGAGGAGTCATTCCCCATTCGCTTCGGTCGACCGGCTTACCTAATTTATTAATCATAAATTTATATTCAAACGCTCTTGATGCTAAAATATTTTTGGCATATGAATCGCGCGTAATTTCTAACCCTGTATAATCTTTCCATTTATCAGGATAACCAATTTTCTTAATGAATGCATGTAACTTATCTTTTGCTTTTGACTTTGTGCTGTCGCTCATCCAATCTAAATTATTAATTCTGTTTTCATAAGCAGCTTGCAAATTATTGACCAATTCCATCATTCTGGTTTTCGCTTCTGTATTAAAATACTTATCTGTATACATTTTACCAAGTTGCTCACCTACAGCATTATCAACAACTGCCAATACTCTTTTCCAACGAGGTTTTTGCTCTT